>DOUO01000086.1:7924-20120 GCA_003520555.1 Oscillospiraceae bacterium | reverse complement strand
GGGCGTTATTTTGCCGCATGAATTTACGCTTTCAAAGGCAAAGACCGACCGCTTCAATCTTATGAAGGCTACAAACTGCAATTTCAGCCAGATTTACGCGCTTTATATGGACGAGGAGCACACCACGCTCAACACCATTGACGAGCTTTCAAACTGCGCGCCGGACTGCAAATTCACCGACGACGACAGGATTACCCATAAGCTTTGGATTGTCACCGACGAAGAGGTTATTTCGAAGCTTGTAAATGATTTTGCAGACCGCAGGTTATATATTGCCGACGGCCACCACCGTTACGAAACCGCGCTGAATTATCGCGACTACTGCCGCAAGAACGGAATATCCAAGGAAGGCGACCCTCAGGATTATCAGATGATTTATCTTGTTGACATGGAACATCCGGGACTTGTTGTTTTTCCGACTCACCGCATGGTTCGCGACCTGAAAAAATTTGACAAGAATAATATTCTGTCCGCGTGCGAAGAATATTTTGAGATAACTAAGTTCAAAAACGTAAGCAACCTTAATTCGGAGCTCGCTAAGCAGTATAAGCTCGGCAAAAAGGCGTTCGGCTTTTATGTCGGCAGAGGAGAATGGTATCTGCTTGTACTAAAGGATATCAATGTTATGGCAAAGGCGTTGCCTGAGTTAAGCGCGGCTTCCCAGCAGCTTGACGTAAGCGTTCTGCACACGCTTATTCTTGAGAAGGTTATGGGAATCGACAAGGAAAATATGGCTAACCAAATTAACCTTACATACACCAAGTTCTTTGAGGAAGCTGTTATGAAGGTTGACAAGGGCGAATTCCAGTGTTCGTTTATCCTTAATCCCACCCGAGTAACCGAAATTCGAGACGTTGCCGCGGCAGGCGAAAAAATGCCGCAAAAATCCACTTATTTCTATCCCAAGATGATAACCGGTATGGTTATGAACGATCTGAATTTAGAGTGATTTAATGAAAATTCTCGCAATATTTACCGGCGGAACCATTAGCTGCTCCGAAAAAAACGGTGTGCTGTCTCCCGACGGCTCAAACTCATTTTTGCTGCTCAAAAGCAGACCCGACGCGGAATATGAAACCGCCGTTCCGTACACTGTATTAAGCGAAAATACAGGCTTGACGGAGCTTGAAAAACTTTTCGGCACGGTTTATGAAAATCTCCTCGGGGACTATGACGGAATTATCGTAGCCCACGGCACTGACACCCTGCAGTTTACAGCGGCCTTCCTTGCTCAAAAGCTCGGACTTTGCCGCACGCCCGTGGTGATGGTTTCGGCAAATTATCCGCTTTCCGACAGCCGCTCAAACGGTTTTGAAAACTTCGGCGCGGCGGTTGATTTTATTGCTTCAAAGCAGGGCAGGGGAGTGTTCGTCAGCTACAAAAACAGCGGTGCGGAATTTGCGGAAATTCACCGCGGAGGAGAGCTGCTTGCGCACGCCTCATATTCCGACGCGCTGTCAAGCCTTGACGGAAACGTGTACGGACGCGTCGCAAACGGCGTCTTTATTCCAAATAAGAATTATATTGAGCGTTGCAACGAAGCCGGAAACAAAAACAGCCTGAGCGGAAGAGTTATGTGGCTGCGCGCGCACCCGGGCATGATTTATCCGCCGCTTACAGGTGAAGTTAAGGCGGTATTGCTTGAAGGCTATCATTCGGGAACGCTGAACACAGACGGAAATGAGCTCAGGGCGTTTTGCGCTTCCGCGCGGAAAAGCGATATTCCGCTGTACCTTACGGGCTGCGAGGAGGGCTTTAACTACGAAAGCAAATCAATGTTTGAAAGCCTAAATATTATTGTTTTGCCGAAAATGCCGCCGGTAACGGCGTATATAAAGCTTTGGCTTAAATAAAAATACCCCCGCTCATTTAATGAGCGGGGGTTGTTGCGTCAATTGTGTTTTACTGATAATCGCATACGCTTGCCCAGTTAAGCAGGAATTCTCTTTCCTCGGGCTTGCCCTTAACGGACTGTGAAGCGGCTACAATCGGCATCCACGCGTTAACATACTGGCGCGCGGTGTCTGTTTTCTCGCAAAAAAGCTTCAAATACTTTTCGGCAATGTCCTTCTGGTCTTTAAGGCAGAAGGTCAAATAGGTTCTTGCCGCGTCAGCCGCGCCGTTGCCCTGCGTTGCGTGCGACCAGTCAAGAATGTAGTGTGTGCCGTCGTCCGTGATGATGATGTTGCTGGGCGTGAAGTCGCCGTGGCAAACCTTGTCGTGCTTTTTCATCGAAGCAAGTCTTGTGTGAAGCTCATAACGCGTTGTGGCGTCAAGGTCGCTCCGGCTGATTTTGCTCTGCATTTTGTCCTGAAGTCTTTTCAGCAGGGGACATTTTTTGCTGAGGATTTCCTTTTGAATATCAACAAAAAGATTCAGGTATTCGTCAAGCTTGTCGGGATTTTCCTCCATAAGCTGCTTAAGGGTTTTACCCTCGATGTAGTCGGAAACAATTGCCCACTTGCCGTCAATTTTTGTAACCTCTTCAATCTTGGGAATATTAAGGCCTGTTTCCTCAACGCGCGCCTGATTAAGCGCTTCGTTCAAAATATCGGACTTAGGGAAGCTTTCGTCAAAAACCTTTACGGCATAATCGCCGTCTCTATATATTACCTTGTGGCTTCTCTTTGCGAGAACCTGATCGAGTTTCATAAATAAACCCCTTTCAAATAGTTGCTGAAAGCGAAAACACCGATTTTCGCTGTATATATTATACAATAATTCTCAAGCTTAGTATAGTAGGAAAATAGCAAAAAATTTGAGGTAATCTTTGTTAAATAACACAAGGCTGAAAACTGTCTTTTGCTGATATAAACAAAAGCCGCGTGATAAAATTAGTTACTTTAAACAATACAAAAACAGATTCAAAAATTTTCCTGCAAAAATTCTTTGTGCAATATGACGTTTTAATCCGTAAATTTACGCAAAACCAAAAACAGCCGCCCAAAGGCAGCTGTTTCTGGATTTAGAAGTTTTGAAATTAACGTGAAAAACGTGGGATTAGTGTAGTTAATCAGCGAAATCTTTTCAGATACCAAACTATCTTTAACGATATTAAATCAACCGGCGTCGGCATTTCCGATATCGCCGAAGGTGTTTAATCTGAAAAGCTTGCTTTCGTCTTTAATGTTGTCGCAAATAATGCCGGCTTTCGTAATTTTGCCGCCCTGAATCAGCTTTGTCAAGCCTACAAGCTGACTGAGCTTACTTTTAAGGTTAAGCCTGTCGCCTTCATTTGTGACAAGATAAACGTTGCCCTCGCAGGTATCAAGCACGGCGAGGAACTCTGTTACATCAATGTTGTGTAAGTTAAGAATCGGTGACATAAATGTTTCCTCCTTTGCTGCTGCGGCTCTGTTCAGTGAGCCGACGGAGTAAATTCGTGCGCCATTTACCATTTGGCAAATCATGATTTTTATCGACCGTGTTATTCAGTTGTACCCGGGTAATGTCAAGCCGTGCGTCGGCTTGATTGAATTGTCGAAGTCAAGCGGAATCTTTCTTGACAATAATTATTATACTCCGATTTTCGGAAAAGTCAACAATTTTGAGCCAAGGCATTTGTGCATTGTGCCTTTTAGATGTCAATAATATCTAAAATACAAGAGATAAAATTATGCAATAAGCTGTAAAAAGGTTAATTTTTGTTTTCCGAAATTTGTTTTAATTTGTAACACTTTCGGCAACTTACATAAGTTAATTCGATATTGCCGTAAAACAAAGTGAGGTTTACCCAAACTTTCGTATTTCATTCGCCGAAAAGTCCTGCGCAGCACGTTATTGGGGGATTAATCCGTTTTCACGCAATATAGTACTATACGCATAGTAAAATTGCTGTTGAGATTAACGGCGGATTGTGATAGAATAGACTTGAAAATAAATAATAAGGGGTTGTGTTTATGCTCAATGAGTTTTACGGACAGTTTAAAAGCGGAACCGACATCCGCGGAGTTGCCGTTGAGGGTGTAAAGGGACAGCACGTTAATTTAACCGACGATGTTGTCGGCGCGATGGCGGACGGCTTTGTGCTTTGGCTTTCCGAAAAAACAGGCAAAAAGCCGGAAAATTTAAAGATTTCCGTCGGCAGGGACAGCCGCATTTCCGGTCCTCACATTATGGATTTGTGCGCACGGCGGTTTGTCGACGCCGGTGCCGAGGTTATTCGCTGCGGACTTGCCTCAACTCCGTCAATGTTTATGACTACGGTTGAGTTAGGCTGCGACGGCGCGCTGCAAATCACCGCAAGCCATCACCCGTTCAACCGCAACGGACTGAAGTTTTTCACGCGCGACGGCGGTCTTGAGGGCAGCGATATTGAAGAAATATTGATGTTTGCCCAGGATAATAAACATCCGGCTCAGACCGCGGGCGGCAGCGTTACCGATTATGATTTCATGAGCGATTATTCCAAAATCCTCCGTGATAAAATAAAAAGCGCCGTAAACGCTCAGGATTACGACCATCCGCTTAAGGGCTTCAAAATCGTGGTTGACGCCGGCAACGGCGCGGGCGGTTTTTACGCCGACAAGGTGCTTGCGCCGCTTGGCGCGGACACAAAAGGAAGCCGTTTCCTTGAACCCGACGGAATGTTTCCGAACCATGTTCCGAATCCCGAGGACAGTGAAGCCATGGCTTCAATCTGCGAAGCCGTGCGTGAAAGCGAAGCGGATTTGGGTGTGATTTTTGACACTGACGTAGACCGCGGCGGCGCTGTTGACAGCAAAGGCAATGAAATCAACCGCAACCGCCTTGTCGCCTTGGCGGCGGCTATCGCGCTTGAGGGCAACGACGGCGGTACAATTGTCACCGACTCAATTACTTCAAGCGGCTTAAAGGAGTTTATTGAGGGCAACCTCGGCGGCAGGCATTACCGCTTCCGCAGGGGCTACAAAAACGTTATAGACAAGGCGCTTGAGCTCAATGCTCAGGGTGTTAACTGTCCGCTCGCTATTGAAACCTCGGGACACGCGGCAATGCGAGAAAATTATTTTCTTGACGACGGCGCGTACCTTTGCACTAAAATAATAATTAAAGCGGCACAGTTAAGAAAGGCCGGAAGGGAACTGGACGAACTCACCGCAAGCTTAAAGGAACCGCTTGAAAGCCGTGAGGTGCGTTTTAAAATCACCGAAAAGGATTTCCGCGCCTGCGGTCAGCGCATAATCGAAAGCCTTACCGCCTACGCCGAAGCGCGGGAGGATTGGCATGTTGCCGATGACAACCGCGAGGGAATTCGCGTTTCATTTGACAAAGAAAACGGCGACGGTTGGTTTTTGCTCCGTCTTTCGGTTCACGACCCGATTATGCCGCTTAATATTGAAAGCGACTCAAAGGGCGGCGTTGATATAATTTACGCCAAGCTTTGCCGGTTTTTGGAAACCACCAAGGGCTTACAACTGTAAGCCCTTATGACAAATGTTTGCAAGGAAGTGTTTTTTTGAAGGTTCAGCTTCGCACGGAAGCTCAGCACAAGCGATACAACGCGGTGGATTTGACGAAGTTTATTATGTCGCTGCTTGTAATTGTAATTCATGTGCATCCGCTGGGACACGGACATGACTCGGAAATCGCGAATTTTTATATTATGAATTTGCTTCCGAGGCTTGCGGTACCGTTTTTCTTTGTGATTTCGGGCTTTTTCCTGTACAAAAAAACAACGCTCCCGCAGTTCACTCTGTCGCCCTCAAAGGCGTATCTGCTTAAGCTTTTAAGGCTGTATTTAATATGGTCGGTAATTTATTTTCCATGCAGCATTGACGGAATTTTCTACGCCGGCGACGGTGTTTTTTTCGGCGCGCTGCGGTTTGTGCGCGACATGTTTTTGGGCAGCTACGTGCACCTTTGGTATCTTGCGTCCACAATTATGGCGGTGCTTGTAATTTCGCTTTTGCTAAGGGCGGGGTTAAAGCCGGCGCTTATAATGGCAATTTCCTCGGTCTTATATCTTGTCGGACTGCTTGCTCAAACATGGTTCGGACTTATACGTCCGCTGCAAACCCTGACGCCCGGCTTTTGGGATTTTCTGAGGGGATTTGAACCCTATATATTGTCTACGCGCAAGGGCATTTTTTCAAGCATGATATTTGTGGGAATCGGAATGTTGTTCGCGTATTATAAATTCAATATTTCACGCAGGGCGGCTTATTGCGGATTTTTCGTGTCGCTGGCGCTGACTTTTGTTGAAATACACACGGTTTCTGTTTTCGGTATGGCGCGCGAATACGACTTTTGCGTAATGCTTGTGCCGACAGTGTTTTTTCTTGTGTACATAGTGTTAAATACCGGTCTTAAGGACAGTCCGGTGTATCCTTTTTTGCGCTCAATGAGCACGCTTGTTTACTTTTTGCACTTAGGAATTAAAAATATTGTTTACGACCTTATGTACGGCTTCGGGTTTAAGGACACGCCGCTCAGGTTTGCGATTATAGTGGCGGTTACCCTGATAATCTCGTTTCTGCTGATAAAGCTTTCAAACGTCAGGTGTTTTAAATGGCTTAAATACCTGTATACATAAGGAGTTGACATTTATCCCGACAGGGTGTACCATAGTAACGGAAAAAATTAATAAAGAGATGATTTAACCTTGGATATGTTATCCGTTTTCAAAGATTTGGCAATTATTTTTCTGTTTGCCAAGGCTTTCGGACTGCTTGCGCGCAAGCTTAAGGCTCCGCAGGTTGTCGGCGAAATAGTAGCCGGAATAATTATCGGCCCCGGTGTTCTGGGGCTTGTCAAGCTAAACGATTTTCTGAGCATCTGCGCCGAAATCGGCGTAATTTTGCTTATGTTCTCCGCCGGTCTGGGCACAAATCTTAAGGAGCTTATGAAAACCGGCCCCAAGGCTCTTGCCATAGCCTGCGCCGGTGTTTTAGTGCCTCTTGCAGGCGGAACCCTGCTTTACTCCTGCTTTTACGGCTTTGCCGAGGTCGGCTCGCAAAAGTTTTTGACCGCGGTGTTTATCGGCGTAATCATGACCGCCACCAGCGTAAGCATCACCGTTGAAACGCTTAAGGAGCTCGGCAAGCTGAAAACCGAGCTCGGCACTACCATCCTAAGCGCGGCGATTATTGACGATGTTATAGGAATTTTGGTGCTCACCTTTGTAATCGGCTTCAAAAATCCCGAAACAAATCCGCTCCGTGTAATCATAAGCACGGCCGCGTTTTTTGCGATTGCCATCGGCGTCGGTTTTGTGCTGTACAAGCTGTTTAAGTTTATCGACAAGCGCTATCCCCACACGCGCAGAGTCCCCATTCTTGCGCTTGCGCTCTGCTTTATTTTTGCCTACTGCGCCGAAAAATTCTTCGGCATCGCGGACATTACCGGCGCTTACGCGGCCGGCGTTGTGCTTTGCCGCCTGCGCGATTCCGAATACATCGAGGAAAAGCTTGATATAAATTCCTACATGATTTTCGGTCCGATATTTTTTGCGAGTATCGGTTTAAAAACCCAAATCAGCGGCGTTACATGGGACTTGGTGCTGTTCTCAGCCGCTTTTGTGCTTACGGGTCTTGTAAGCAAAATCATCGGCTGCGGAGCGATGTCGCGGCTGTGCGGCTTCAGGGGAAAAGACACGCTTAAAATCGGCGTTGGCATGATGACTCGCGGCGAGGTTGCGCTTATTGTGGCGCAAAAAGGTCTTGCGGATGGCTTAATCAGCTCTCAGTATTTTACGGCGGTAATTTTGCTGATAGTGGTTTCAAGCATAGCCACCCCGATTATACTCAAGCTTCTGTACTCAAAGGATGACAAACCGAAAATTACAGCCGCTGCAAATTAACGCAGCGGCTGAGTTTTTATACATATTCCAAATTATCAACGTCCAAATCCCTTGTTCTCAGCGCCGGCTGACACAGGGGTATTTTTTTGCCCTTTTTCACGAAAAGCGGAACTTCGTTCAGCGCGACGTCAATGTAATGAAGTCCTTTTTGAAGCTCAATTGACTCAACGCGCCTTCCGCTGAGCTTTAACAGCCGCATGTCCTCGGGCAGGTACACTGTTCTTCCCGAGGCGTTCTGCTCGTATACGGGCGCAATCATGCAGTCGTCTCCCAACATAAGCTGGGTTTCACATTCACGCGCGATTTTGTCGGACGGGTAATCAAACGAAAGCGGACGGAAAATCATGTCGTTTTGGTCGCGTGCCTTTTTAAAAATGCCGTAAAGGTAGGGGATAAGGCGGTAACGAACCTCAATAACGTCCCTGAAATCCTCCGTTTTTTCAAAATTACAGCACTCCTGATCTCTTGTTCCCAACGCCGAATGGTTGCGCATAAGCGGAGTAAAAACGCCGAGAGCCAAAAAACGCAGAACCAGGTCGCGCGTGGCGTTGTCGTTAAAGCCGCCCAAATCCGCGCCGCAGTACAAAAAGCCGCACATGTTTGCCGAAGGAAGCATTTTGAGGTTCATCAAAATGTGGCTCCACCACGAATGATTGTCTCCGAACCAAATTCCCGCGGTGCGGTGGGCTCCTACGTATGACGCTCGCGAGAACATCAAGATTTTTTCCTCGCCGCATACCTCGGCAAAATAATCGCCTGCCGCGCGCGTCATGCCCGCTCCGTAAATGTTGTGGACGCTTTGATGGTTAACAAGCCTGCCGTCAATGCTGTGGTAAATTGACGAGTAGTCCTCCTGACGGTTTGAAAGTCCCGTAAAAACGTCCTTTATGTGGAAAAATCCGCCTAAATCAAGGTTTTTCCCCTTTGCCTCAACCGCCTCGTCCAGCGCTTCCCCAATTCCCTTCGCGGAGTAAAACAGCGCCGGTTCGTTCATGTCGTTCCAAAAGCCGTCAATGCCCATATCCAAAAGATATTGGTATTTAGAGCCGAACCAGCTTCGAACCTCGGGCCTTAGAAAGTCCGGAAAAGCGCATACACCCGGCCATACTCCGGCCTCAAAAACCGTGCCGTCGGCGTTTTTGCAGAAGTATCCGTTTTTTATACCCTCGTCGTAAACGTCGTAGCCATCTTCCTTTTTAATGCCCGCGTCAATTATCGGAATCAGGTGAATACCCTGTTTACGCTTTGCAAAAACATAGCTTTTAAAATCCGGAAAGGCGGCTTCGTTAACGGTGAAATCCTTAAAGCTTTGCATGTAGTCAATGTCCAGGTACACGCAGTCAAGCGGAATATTCGCGCGGTTGTAACCCTCAATAACCCTGTCAACGGCTTCGGCGTTGTGGTAGCTCCAGCGGCTTTGCTGATAACCGAACGCCCAAAACGGCGGCACATAGCTTTTGCCGATTGCCGCGCGGAATTCCCTGACAAGCTCCGGCGGCTTGCCCCCCGTAATCAGGTAAACGTCAAAATCCGCCGAGCAAATTGTTATTTTTGTCTCATCCGTCTTTGTGTAGCCTATGTCCCAGCGCACGCGCGCGGGACAGTCAACGAAAACCGCAAAATCCGCGCTGCCGCTCAGCATAATGAAGTTATGAGCCGCGTAAAGCGAACGCTTGGATTCGGTGTGAAACGGGTCGTCCGAACAGTAGCTTTCGTAAATCCAGCCGCGCTTGTTTATTCCCCGCACGCTTTCGCCCAAGCCGTAAACAATGTCGCCGTCGCGCATTGAAAAGCAAAATGTAAATTCTCCGCTTTCAAAGCTGTTTACAAACGGAAAATCAAGCATATTTTCCGCCTGAAGCGCAAGCGTAACCGCGCCTGTTTCGACGGGACTGCCCGATGTGAATTTTCTGATCATGCCGCACCTCCGAAGTAATTAATTCATGCACGTTTTATTTACTATAACAATAACATAATTGTCAAAAAGCCGCAACAGAAATAAAAATAAATTTTATAAAACCTCTTTAGCTGTTGAATTTGCGGATATAATATGATAGAATAAAAAGGAATATAATGATTTAAGGCAACACCGAACAATTTACGGCGCACGCCTTGCTTGAATATTGTTCCGTCATGTTGCCCAAAAAAGTCTCGGCAAGGCGTCAGCCTTACCTCGATTTTTTGTCCAACCTGACGAAAAATCTTACTTCGCAATCCGCACACCTAAATTATGCGGTATTGCCTTAATCATGTACTATTGCGGCTTTTGAAAGGAGAGTAAACAGATGTGCGGAATTTGCGGGTTCACCGGAGCTGTTGAGGACAGCGAAAAAGTGTTAAAAAATATGACTGAGGTAATCACTCACCGCGGGCCTGATTCAGAGGGCTTCTTCAGTGATGATTACATTAATATGGGATTCAGACGTTTGTCGATTATTGACCTTGAATCAGGCCATCAGCCTATTTACAATGAGGACAAAACCCTGGTGCTCACCTTTAACGGAGAGATTTACAACTACAAGCAGATTCGCAAGGTGCTTGTTGAAAAAGGCCATAAGTTCGCGACAGAAGCCGACAGCGAGGTGCTGGTTCACGGCTTTGAGGAATGGGGAGAGGACATGCTTCCTAAGCTCAGGGGCATGTTTGGCTTTGCAATTTACAACACCGTTGACCACAGCCTGTTTATCGCGCGCGATTTCTTCGGAATCAAGCCCATGCACTACACTCAAATCGGCAATGATTTTGTTTACGCAAGCGAAATCAAAAGTATTTTGGAATTCCCGAGATTTGAAAAGCGCTTCAACCAGCGCGCGCTTGACACCTACCTTTCGTTCCAGTACGCGGTTCCGCCCGAAACCTTCTTTGAGGACGTGTACTGCCTGCTGCCGGGTCATTATCTGTGGTACAAAAACGGCGAGGTTGAAACAACACGCTATTTTGAAGCAAAGTTCCGTCCCAACGAAAATATGACCGAACAGGAAGCTGTCGATAAAATAGAAAAGGTGTTTGAGGATTCCGTAAACGCCCATAAAATCGCCGATGTTGAGGTTGGCTGCTTCCTTTCTTCAGGCGTAGATTCAAGCTACGTATCAACCTACTTTGCCGACCAAAAGACCTTCACCGTAGGCTTTGACTTCGGAGAAAAGTATAATGAAATCAGCTGGGCTGAGGGACTCAGCAAAAAAATCGGCGTTGAACATCACACTCACCTGATTTCAAGCGAGGAGTTCTGGGACGCCGTACCCACCGTTCAGTATTACATGGATCAGCCGCTTGCCGACCCAAGCTGCATCGCGCTGTACTTTGTGTCGCGCCTTGCAAGCCAATATGTAAAGGTTGTGCTTTCCGGCGAGGGCGCCGACGAGCTTTTCGGCGGCTACACCTGCTACAACGATCCGCGCGTTTTCCGCGTTTATCAAAGGGTGGTTCCGCATTTTCTGCGCAAGGTAATCCGCGCGTTCGCGCGAAAGCTGCCCGACATCAAAGGCCGCGACTACGTTATCCGCGCCTGCGATCCGCTTGAACGCCGCTACATCGGCAACGCGTATATGTACGATTTAAAAGAAAAGCAAAGCATTTTGAAAAACCCGTCGATCGCGTCGGATCCGTACAAATACACACGCAGACATTATTACCGCTGCCGCAGGTACGACGACGTAACCAAAATGCAGTATCTTGATATAAACATGTGGATGACGGGCGACATTCTGCTTAAGGCAGACCGCATGAGTATGGCAAACTCACTTGAGCTGCGCGTACCCTTCCTCGATAAAGAAGTGTTCAAGGTGGCTTCAAGCCTGCCCACCGAGCTCAGGGTAAACAAAAGCAATACAAAGTACGCGATGCGCAAGGCCGCGGCAAGACATCTTCCCGAGGAAACCGCCGAAAAGGAAAAGCTCGGATTCCCCGTCCCCACCAGAGTATGGCTGCGCGACGAGAAGTATTACAACGTTGTCAAAAAGAAATTTACAGGTAAAACCGCGGAAAAATTCTTCAACACCGACGCGCTGATGGTTTGGCTTGACGAGCATTTTACCGGCAGAGAGGACAACAGCCGCCGCATTTGGACGGTTTACGTGTTCCTTGTATGGTACGACATTTATTTTGATGAAAACGATGAAAAGGTTGAAAAACCCGTAAATCATCTTGACGAGTTAAAGGCTGTTGCCGAGGCAAGGCGCGAAAAGCAAATTGACGCTCCCGGCGAAGTAATTATGGCAGCGGCTGAGGCGGCGGAAGAAGAAAATTCCGCGTCCGAACAGACCGGCGAAGAATCAGACGCCGAAACCGTTGAAACCGAAGCTGTTGAAGAAGCCGCGCAACAAGCGGATGCCGATGAAGCTCAGGCTGTTGAAGAAACCGTGGAAACCGCGGAACAAACCGATGAGAACACGGAAGAAGCCGGGGAAGAAGCCG
>DOUO01000086.1:0-7868 GCA_003520555.1 Oscillospiraceae bacterium | reverse complement strand
GGAAGAAGCCGCGGAAGAAACTGAGGATGAAGCGGAAAACGCGGTCGAAGAACCTGCCGAACCCGCCGACGAGAAACCGGACGAGGAACCTCCGATTGTGGAAAACGCCGATGACGAGCAGCCCGAGGAAACACCCGGCGAAGAAGGCTATGTAAATATTCAAAATCCCGAGGATAAGGAGATTTACAACGCTCCGCGTAAGCCGCAAACTCCTCAGGAGCAGCTTGAAATGGCGCTTGAAAGCATTGAACGCCGCTCAAAGTATCTTGACGAGCCAAACGTTATTTCCGACGAAGCGGTTGACAATATCGTAAGTCAAATCAGTTTTTTTGACGACACCGACAGCGAATAAACAAAAACAAGGGAGACCCGCGCGGTCTCCCTGCAGTTGTGTATGACATATAATTAATTACTCCAAAAACGCGTTCAGCAAAGCCCTGACGCGCGGATATTCGGCTTCAAAATCGCTTAACGGCAGGGGATTTTCACCAAGACCGATTTCCGCGGTGAACGCCGGACGGCGGTATTTCAGTAAAAACCAATCCTTAAAACCGCCTCCGTCGGCAATCGCTTCGGGTTGGGCAAGGCTGTATCCGCTTGCATTCGCCATTTTTTCGGCAAGCGCATGGGCGGACTGCGGCGCGCAGTTCTTGAAATCACTGTAGATTTCACGTCCCTGACTGTGAAGCGCAATCACGCGGCTGAAATTAAACCGAACGCAAAGCCTCGTCATCGCCTTTGTTTCCGGCTCGCTTTCCGGTCTGTAACCGCCGAAACGTGTGCACGCGGGTTTGTTGATACCAAGCTTCAGCTCGCGCCGCTTAACCTCGCTCCAGCACGCGCTGAAGTTGCGGTTGATGTCAACGCCGCGCGCGTTTGCCTTCCATAAATTTTTGTCGCGGCAGATTTTTGCCGCCGTTTTACTGTAACGGCACGCCGATGAAAAACCGTTTATCGCAATTTCCGTTCCGTCCGGATTAGCGCACGGCACAATTATTACGCTTCGGGGATTATTGCCGGCGGCATGCTCAAGGGCAAACCTGTATGCCGCAAGCACCGTTAAATATTCCGTGCCGTGAAATCCCGCGGCAATCAGCGCGAACGGATATCCTTTTCCAAGCCTCAAAGCGTAAATATTTCTCGCGCACAGCGATTTTCCTGCTGAAAAAACGACCGCGTTTTCGGAAAGCCTGTTAATAAACGAGGTCTGCGCCCGGTAATCGGGCAAAATGTTAAAGTCCAAAAAACCACACCTTAAGAGATGATAATATGAAAATAACCGAAAAAACTCTTGACAGCAAAAGCATTTTTGAGGGCAGGGTACTGCACATGAAGCACGACACGGTTGAGCTGATTGACGGCACCGTTGAAAAGCGTGAAATTGTTGAACATCCCGGCGGAGTATGCGTTGCCGCGCTTGATGACGACAACAACCTTTTCTTTGTGCGGCAGTACAGGTATCCATACAAAGAGGAGGTTCTTGAGCTGCCTGCCGGAAAGCTTGAAAAGGGCAGCACTCCCCTTGAAAACGGCAAGCGCGAGCTGCTTGAGGAAACCGGCGCGCAGGGCTATTCCTACATTTCGCTCGGTCAGGTTTACCCGACGCCCGGATATACAAACGAAATAATCCACCTTTACGCCTGCAAAATAAAATCTCAGGGCGAAAGCCGTCCCGATGAAGGCGAAATTTTAAACACGGAAAAAATATCGCTTGACAAGGCGGTTGAAATGGTGCTCAACAACCAAATACCCGACGCGAAAACTCAAATTGCCGTGCTAAAAACGGAAATGCTTTTAAAAAGCGGAAAGATTTAGGTAGTAAAGCGTATGCAGTGTTTTTACGAATTATTCAGTGAAAAACAGAATACCGCCGTTGCGCTGGGCTTTTTTGACGGCGTTCACAAAGGCCACCGCAGCGTTATTGAGCTTGCCTGCGACCAAAAGCACAACGGGCTTTTGCCTGTGTGCCTTACCTTTTCGCAAAGTCCCAAAAGCGTAATTTCAAACCGTGAAATTCCTGCCGTAATGACCGCGGAGGACAAGGTCAGGGCGCTTGAGTCAATCGGAATCGAGCATACGGTTTTTGCGGATTTCAAGAGCATTATGAACCTGAGCGCTCAGCAGTTTGTGTCGGATATTTTAATCGGAAGGCTAAACGCCAAAAAGCTGTTTTGCGGTTTTAACTACCGTTTCGGCAAAAACGCCGAGGGCAACACCGAAACCCTTAGGCTGCTTTGCGAAAAATACGGAATTGCGCTTACGGTGCTTCCGCCTGCAGAGGACAACGGCGCGGTTGTTTCGTCCACGCTTATTAAGCAGCTTATTTCAAACGGCGAGGTGCGCCGCGCAAACCGCCTGCTGTGCGGTGAGTTCGGATTTTGCGCTCCCGTCGAGCACGGCAAACGCCTCGGCAGAAGGCTCGGCACGCCCACAATCAACCAACCGCTTATAAAAAACCTTGTCGTTCCGAAATTCGGCGTGTACTGTTCAAAAATCACCCTCGCGGATAAAACCGAGTACTGCGGAGTTACAAATGTGGGAATAAAGCCCACCGTGGGCGGTACTTATCCGCTGTGCGAAACCTGGATGCCCGAATACACCGGCAGGGAAATTTACGGCGAAAAAGCGGATATCCGCCTGCTTGACTTCATCCGTCCGGAAAAGAAGTTTGAAAATCTTGAACAGCTGAAAGCCGAAATAATTAAAAACAGCGTTACGGCTCTTGAAATTTATGCAGAATTAAAAAAATAACCGTTGACATTGCGTTCATACGGATTAGAATATAAAATAGTAATAAAAAAAGGAAGTAATAATATGGCAAAACATCAGTTTAAATCAGAATCAAAGCGTTTGCTTGATTTGATGATTAATTCAATCTACACCCACAAGGAAATTTTCCTGCGCGAAATAATTTCAAACGCCAGCGACGCAATTGACAAGCTCAGCTTTATCGCCCTCACCGACGACAAGCTCGGCATGACGCGTTCCGACTTTAAAATTACAATCCATGCCGACAAGGACGCGCGCACCCTCACAATCACCGACAACGGCATAGGTATGGACAAGGACGATTTAGAGAACAATCTCGGCACAATCGCCTCCTCAGGTTCATATAAGTTTAAGCAGGAAATGGAGCAAAAGCCCGAGGATATCGACATCATCGGTCAGTTCGGCGTTGGCTTTTACTCGGCGTTTATGGTTGCAAAAAATATCACCGTCAACACCAAAAAATACGGCAGCGACACCGCCTTCTGTTGGCAGTCAAGCGGCGCGGACGGCTTTACAATTGACGAAATCCAAAAGGACGGAATCGGCACCGAAATCATCCTTGAAATGAAGGACAACACCGACGAGGAAAACTACGACGAGTTTTTGGAGCAGTACAGAATTCAGGGACTTATCAAAAAGTATTCCGACTACATCCGTTATCCCATCGTAATGGATATGACAAAAAGCCGCGTCAAGGAAGAAACCAAGGACAGCGAAAAGCCCGAATATGAGCAATACACGGAGGAGGAAACCCTCAACAGCATGGTTCCGATTTGGCAGCGTCCCAAAAAAGACGTTACCCAAGAGGAATACGACCGTTTTTACAACGAAAAGTTTTTCGCGATGGACAAGCCCTTGCGCACAATCGTTACCTCGGTTGAGGGCGTTGTAACCTACAAGGCTCTGCTGTTTATTCCCTCGGCAACTCCGTATGATTACTATACCAAGGAATATAAAAAAGGCTTGCAGCTTTATTCAAGCGGCGTACTTATCACCGAAAACTGCGAGGAGCTTGTGCCCGAACACTTCCGTTTTGTAAAGGGCATTGTTGACACTGCGGATTTGTCGCTCAATATCTCGCGTGAAATGCTGCAGCACGACCGCCACCTGCTTACAATTGCCCAAAACCTTGAAAAGAAGGTTAAAAACGAGCTTTCCGCAATGCTTAACACCAACCGCGACGACTACGAAAAATTCTTCAAGGCGTTCGGCAGACAGCTTAAATACGGCGTTGTTTCAGACTACGGTATGCACAAGGAAGCTCTGCAGGATTTGCTTTTGTTTTACTCTTCCACCGAGAAAAAGCCCGTAACTCTCGGCGAATATGTTGACCGCATGAAGGACGACCAGAAGTTCATTTACTTTGCGACGGGCGAAAGCTCCGCGGCTATTGACGCCTTGCCCCAGACCGAGCTTCTTCACTCAAAGGGCTTTGAAATTCTTTACTGCACCGAGGATGTTGACGAATTCACCCTGCAAACCCTGGGCGAATACAAGGAAAAGAAGTTCTGTTCCGCGACAAACGACGACCTCGGAATCGAAAGCGAGCCGGAAAGCGACGAGGATAAAAAGACGAACGACGCTCTGCTCACCTTTGTTAAGGAAACCTTGGGCGACAGGGTTTCGGAGGTTACCGCTTCCAAAAAGCTTGTTTCACATCCCGTTTGCCTTACCGCAAAGGGCGGCATATCGTTTGAAATGGAAAAATATTTCAATTCGGTTCAGCCCGACAGCGGCATGAAGGCTCAGCGCGTGCTTGAGCTTAACATGAGCCACAGCGCGGTAAAAACCATGCAGAGCCTTATTGAAACCGATATTGACAAGGCGAAGAAGTACGCCGAGGTTCTGTACAGTCAGGCTTTGTTAATCGCGGGACTTCCTCTTGAAAACCCGTCGGAATACACCGACCTGGTTTGCTCGCTGATTTAACGTTTAACTGAGTACCGGTATAAAAGTTTAATATTTTATAACGCAAAAAAAGCAGGGCTTGTGTTTTGAGACGTTTCCGAAATTCAACGTTCGTCCGAAACACAACCCTGCCGTTGTTTTATATTTATCTGTAAATTTAAGTCAGCTTACTACGTTTTTGGGCGAGCCGTTCATAAAACTTTGCAAATTATCCGCGACAATGTTCATCAGCCTTCGGCGTGTTTCAACAGGCGCCCATGCGATGTGCGGAGTGATTATGCAGTTTTCGGCGCGCATAAGCACGCAGTCCTCCTCCATCGGCTCAACGCTCAGCGTGTCTATGCACGCGCCGCCTATGTTTCCGCTTTCAAGCGCGTCATACAAATCCCGCTCGTTCATAATCCCGCCGCGCGCGGTGTTTACAAACAAAGCGCCGCGCTTCATTTTCGCAAACGTATTCCTGTTGAACATGTTTTCGGAATCGCTGTTCAGCGGACAGTGCGCGGTAACAATATCGCTATGTTTTAAAAGATAATCAAAGCTTACCTGCTCAACGCCGTCGACGCGTTTCGGGCTGCGGTTGTACGCGATTACCCTCATGTTAAAGGCGTTCGCGATTTTTGCGACAGCCGTGCCTATTGCGCCCAAGCCCACAATGCCGAGCGTTTTGCCCGCAAGCTCGTTTAACGTATATACAAACGGCGAAAACGTGGGGCTGCGCTTCCACTTGCCGGCCATGACAAAATCGTTGTAGCGGGCAACGTGGTTGTAATGCTCCAAAATAAGCGCGAAGGTGTGTTGAGCAACCGCGTTTTCGGAATATGAACCGGCGTTGCATACGGTTATGCCGCGCGCGCGGCAGTAATCAAGGTCAATGTTGTTGTAGCCCGTGGCAAACAGCCCGATGTATTTTAAATTCCCGGCAAGGCGCAGGGTATGGCTGTCCATCGGCGTTTTGTTGACAATAACGGCGTCCGCGTCCGCGATTTTACCGGCCACTTCGTCGTATTTAAGCAGTCCGTAGCTTGTTACCGTTCCCAGCTTTTCCAATATTTCGGTGCCCACAAGTCCGTCAGCGACGGTTTGCGCGTCTGTCAGTACAATTTTCATATTATCACCGCTTTAATTATACAGTATAATTTTATGTATTTCAACTTGAAATAAGCAAGATTTCGTTATATAATTAAAATGGAGGTATAGGCATGTATAAAAACTTTCTTTTTGATTTGGACGGCACGCTGCTGCCGATGAATATGAAAAAATTTGTGGAGCTTTATGTGGCTTCAATTTGTAAACGTTTCGCGCCCGAAATAGGAATAAACCCCAAGCTTTTCGCCAACGGCATTTGGCGCGGAGCCGGCGCAATGGCAAAAAACGACGGCGACTGCCTTAATATCGAGGTCTTTTGGCGCACCATGAACGACATATGCGGCAAGGATATGCGCGTTTATTCCGACGCGTTTGACGATTACTACAGAAACGAATTTGTTGTTGCCAGGTCCGCCACGGGCGTAAACCCTTACGCGCGCAAAAGCGTTGAGCTGATTAAACAAAACGGAGGCAAGCTTATTGTCGCCACAAACCCCATTTTTCCAAAGGCGGCAACCTACCGCCGTATTGAATGGGCAGGTCTTAATGTAAACGATTTTGAGTACATCACCACCTATGACAACAGCTCGAGCTGCAAGCCTAACCTCAATTATTTTTATGACATATGCTCGGTGTGCGGAATCACGCCCGAGGAAAGCCTTATGGTGGGTAACGACGTTGACGAGGACATGTGCGCCTCGCGGCTGGGCTTTAACGTTTACCTTATACGCGACTGCATGATTAACCGTCACGGCAAAAATATTGATTTTTACAAAAACGGAAGCTTTAAGGATTTTTACTCATGGCTTGAGATGAGCTTTCTTCAGTCAAAATATTAACCGAAAATACAGCGCGCGGCTTAAAAGCAAAAAGCCGCGCGCTGTTTTTATACTTGCCTTGATTTGTTGATAAAGGCTTTAATAACCGGAAGTATGGGCGGAGATATTTCATTCAAATCAATTTCATCGCATGAAAAGAACCTCAGCTCCTCCATTTCGCCGTCACGCAGCTTAGGTTCGCCGCGCCAGCTTTTGCAAATGTAGATGATTTCAAAATTTGACACTTCGTCGCCGTTCGGATAAACATAGTGCGCTTCGGGGCCCGAATTCACATAAAAGAACTCTATTTTTTCGGCAATCAGCCCCATTTCCTCAAACAGCTCGCGCTTTGCACAGTCCTCAACACATTCGTCAAGCTCAAGCGAGCCGCCTGAATAACTCCATTTTTTGTTATCCGCGCGTTTTCCAAGCAAAATTCTGCCGTCGCTGTCAACGCAAATTATGCTTGCTCCGCACTGCATTACGGTTTTGTGTCCCACAAGCTTTCTCATTTCGGCAATATACCCGGTCATAAAAATCCCCCGATAATTCACGTATTTCTTAAACAGTCCGTTATTTCCTTAAGTACTCCGATGACACGGGAAATTCAAAATACGTGTCAGGGAAGGGCTCGTTATCAAGCGTAAAATGCCACCATTCGCAGTCAATCGGCAAAAAACCGTTGCGTATCATGCTTTTTCTTAAAATCATACGGTTATTATATTGCTCCTGCGTAATTCCCGTGTAGTCGGGGTGGGAAGCTTCGCTGAACAGGTCAAACGGACTTCCCATGTCAAGCTCTTTTCCTTCCGCCATGTCAAACAGCGTTAAATCAACAGTGCTTCCGCGGCTGTGGCTTGACTGTTTTGCGATATATCCCTTTTCAAAAAGCTCCTGCTTTTGCAAATCCGGATAAAAATACGGCTTCATTCTTATGTCCTGGTCCTCAATACCCCACAGCATAAAATGCTTTACCGCGCACACAGGGCGGTACGCGTCAAACACCTTAAGCCTGTAGCCTTGCACCATCATTTCATTGCTGACCGCTTTCAGCGCGCGCGCCGCTTCCTTTGTCAGAAGCGCGCAGGGTTCTTCGTATCCGTCAATGCGCTCGCCGATAAAATTATAGGTGGAGTAATAGCGTATTTCCTGAATAATGCCCGGTACGTAATCCGCAAGCAGCACAAATTCCGACGGGTTTTTAGTTACAAGCGATTGATAGCTTTTCATAAAACTCCTCCTGAAATTCAACGGTTTCTTTAAATTATAATAACATAATTAATC
>DOUO01000096.1:16268-16714 GCA_003520555.1 Oscillospiraceae bacterium | reverse complement strand
CTTTTTATTAGGTATTAGTATAAAATAATAAGCCGCACAGCTGTGTTAAGGAACCAGTATATCAACGGGATAAATATTTCTTAACACCGCAAACGCAATAAGAATACCTGCCGTAATCCAGCAGATTATTTTTTCCGCTCTGTTAAGCGGAGCGCTTCCGTAACGGATATACTTATACGCGTGCCAAATCGCGGCAGCGGCAAAAACAGGAAGCAGGCAGAATACAGCGCAGTTTGCCGAAAACGCCTCATAAAACTCAAAGCGCAATAAATGAAGGAACATGCGGCTTACTCCGCAGCCCGGACAGTAGATATGCAAAACAGAGTAATAAGGACACGGAACAGCAAATCCGGTAAGATTATGTAGGATTATATAAGTAAAGCCTATAGCCAAAAGAATGGCTGCAGGCTTTACGATTTTTATTATTCTTTGTTTCATTTTTAATT
>DOUO01000096.1:3343-16179 GCA_003520555.1 Oscillospiraceae bacterium | reverse complement strand
TTGTAAGGCTGTTGGTTGTAAGGCTGCTGGTTGTAAGGCTGCTGACCGTAACCGCCGCTCATGCCGGCGTCAAAGTCGCTGAGCTTGTTGAGGTCGTCCTGAATCAGCGCGTACGAAACAATTGAAAGGAAAACAAGAGACATTACCAAAAGCAAAACACTCTTGTCCGGAGGAATCAAACCTCTGTTTTTATAAGCAACGTCAATCTGCTGTCCCATCTTGTAGCACCAATAAATTCCGTAGATGCCGCAGGTGACAAGAGTAAGCAGAAAAACTATTCCGCCCGATGTGGCGTTGGGGTCGTTTGCCGCCTGATTTGTTTCGTCATTTAAACAAATAAGCCAGTAAATGCCGTAAATACCGCAAGTAACAAGAGATAAAATAATACAAACTGCTATATTTCTTTTCTGAATCATATAAATACACCTCTGTAAAAAAATTTTTATGTAAAGACTTATACAAGCTCCGAAGCGGAGATTTTTACGTAAGCGGTTCCGTTAAGGGTAAGATTGTTTCCGCTTACGGTATATTCGGCTTTATCGGTCTTGTTTTTATCTGATTTGTATGAGTAATCCCATTTAACGGTTTTGCCGTCAGCGCTGTAGGTTGCGTAGTAAAAGTTCATACCGGGAATGACCTCATACATAATGCCGCTTTTGTTAAAATACATCATTTCACCGTCGTCCGAACGCCAGGCGCCTAAAAGCTTTTCGTCAATTTTGGGATTTTCCGCGGGAATAGGAATGTACTCGTAGGTAGCAAGCCTTTCAAGAGTGGTTTTTGACTTTCCGTCCTCGGAGGTCAAAACAACCTTTTGCTTGTCGTCGGAAAATTTAAAGGTATATTTACCGTTAATACCGAACATCATATTTGAAGCAAAATAGGTTTTTGTGTTGCCGTTATCGTCAGTTTCGTCGGCAACGCTGTATTTTGCGATCTGACCCACGGAGCCTGTCATCAGCACGGCGTTTGTTGTGCCGTCAAACATGTACACAAAGCTTTTGTATTGGCTTCCCTCACCGTCGGTAATATGCCATGAACCCGTGAAGTCGTTTACCGGTTCCTGACTTACGCCGTGAAGCATCATCAAATCCGCTTCCGAGTCAACAACCTCATCGGCGGTTGCCTTGTCCTCTTTTTCCTTGTTAACGGTAGCTTCAACGGTTGTTTCGGCAACGCTTGAATCCTTTTTGTCCTGCGAACATGAGGTAAACGAAAAGCACGAAGCCGCCATTGCCGCCGCAATTATAATAGTAAATATTTTTTTCATAAATTAAACCTCGAATAAAATACTGTTATATTATATTGTATAATCTTAAACAGAAAATGTCAACATGAAAATGTCGAATCCGGTTCGTCGAAAAACACTAAAAATACCAGAAAAAAATTATAATTGAGCAATATTTACTGTTGCTATTAGTACATGTTTTTGGTATAATAAAGGTTAAATTAAGAAAATGACAGAGGAGGAAAATTATGCTGAACACTAATTTTGACTTCAAATTCGGCAAAAAAGGGCTTACCTTTGACGACGTTTTGCTTATTCCCGGAGAATCAAA
Source organism: Oscillospiraceae bacterium (assembly GCA_003520555.1). Taxonomy (GTDB): domain Bacteria; phylum Bacillota; class Clostridia; order Oscillospirales; family Acutalibacteraceae; genus Ruminococcoides. The sequence continues at coordinate 14,620 of DOUO01000096.1, read as the reverse complement.
CGTTGAGCCTAAAAATGTTGACGTTTCTACCAACCTCACAAAAACAATCAAACTTAACACACCGCTTATGACCGCGGCTATGGACACCGTTACCGAAACCGAAATGGCAATTGCCATCGCGCGCGAGGGCGGCGTGGGCGTTATTCATAAAAATATGTCAATTGAAAAGCAGGCGGACATGGTTGACCGTGTTAAGAGAAGCGAAAACGGCGTTATCGTAAATCCGTTCTTCCTCTCACCGGAAAACACCGTCAAGGACGCCGACGCTCTTATGGGCAAATACAAAATTTCCGGCGTACCCATTTGCCGTGACGGAAAGCTTATCGGTATTATCACAAACCGCGACCTCCGCTTTATGACTGCCGAGGATTTTGCGCAGCCTATTTCCAAGGTAATGACAAGAGAAAATCTGGTTACGGCTCCCGTAGGCACAACGCTTTTGCAGGCACAGGAAATTTTACGCAAGCATAAAATTGAAAAGCTCCCAATCGTGGGCAACGACGGTTCGCTTAAGGGACTTATTACAATTAAAGATATTGAAAAAAGCGTGCAGTATCCAAATTCGGCGCGCGACGACAAGGGCAGACTTCTCTGCGGCGCCGCCATCGGCGCAACAACCGATGTGCTTGACAGAGTAGCCGCTTTGATTGAATCGGGAGTTGACGTGGTTGTTCTTGACTCCGCTCACGGTCATAACTCAAACGTAATCAATTCGGTCGCAAGAGTAAAGAACGCTTATCCTCACCTTCCTCTGGTTGCCGGCAATATCGCCACCGCTGAAGCCGCAAAGGCGCTCATTGACGCCGGCGCGGACGCCGTAAAGGTCGGCATCGGTCCCGGTTCAATTTGTACAACAAGAATTGTGGCAGGCATCGGCGTGCCTCAGGTTACAGCCATTTACGACGCGGCGTGCGAGGCTTCAAAGTACGGAATCCCCGTAATTGCCGACGGCGGCATCAAATACAGCGGCGACATAGTAAAGGCGCTTGCCGCGGGCGGCAGCGTAGTAATGGTTGGTTCGCTTGTAGCCGGCTGTGAGGAAAGCCCCGGCGACAACGAAATATATCAGGGCAGACAGTTCAAGGTTTACCGCGGAATGGGCAGTCTGGGCGCAATGGGCAAAGGCAGCGCCGACCGTTATTTCCAGGCAAGCAACCGCAAGTTTGTTCCGGAAGGCGTTGAAGGAAGAGTTCCTTACAAGGGACCTCTTTCCGACACTGTTTATCAGCTTATGGGCGGTCTTAAGGCAGGCATGGGTTACACAGGCTGCGCTACTATTGACGAGCTTCACGACAAGGCTCAGTTTGTCAATATTTCCGGCGCGGGACTCAGGGAAAGCCATCCGCATGACATACAGATTACAAAAGAGGCGCCGAACTACTCGTACAATTTCAGCTGAGTTTAAATAATACAGAAAACAATTTTGCAGGGCTTGGAATAACCGAGCCCTGTTTTGTTGCGTTTTACAAGATAAAATAAACAAATTATATATAAAAATTTTCGTTTTTTATTGCGTTTTGTGAATTTTTATGTTATTATAAAAAAGAATAAAATCGGTACAAAATCGATAAAAAAGGAGTTTTGAATATGTACAGACTTGGTATTGACCTTGGCGGCACAAACATCGTCGCGGGCGTTGTTGACGAGGAATATAAGATTATTGCAAAGGCTTCATGCAAAACCAATGTTCCGCGTCCCGAAAGCGAAATTTGCGACAGCATGGCCGAGGTTGCCGTTAAGGCGGTTGAAAAGGCAAAAATAACAATGGACGATGTAGAATCAATCGGCATCGGCGTTCCCGGCGCGGTTAACCCGAAAACAGGCGTAATTGAATATTCGGCAAACCTCTTTTTCCACAACTGGGAAGTTGTAAAGATGATGAAGGAACGTCTTGACAAAAAGGTTGTCATTGAAAACGACGCCAACGCGGCGGCTTTGGGCGAATACCTTGCGGGCAGCGCAAAGGGCGCGAAAAACGCAATTGCAATCACTCTCGGCACAGGCGTAGGCGGCGGAATTATTATCAACGGCAAAATCTACAGCGGCTCAAACTTTGCCGGAGCCGAGCTCGGTCACATGGTAATTGTTAAGGACGGCAAGGAATGCGGCTGCGGACGTAAGGGCTGCTGGGAAGCTTATTCTTCCGCTACAGGTCTTATTAATCTTACAAAACAGAAAATTCTTTCCGAAAAGCTTGACTTCAGCTACATGCTCAAGCTTTGCGACGGCGATATCAACAAGGTTAACGGAAAAACCGCGTTTGACGCTGCGGCGGCAGGCGATCCCGACGCTCAGGAGGTTCTTGACGAATACTTCGGCTATCTCGCTACCGGTCTTGTAAACATCATCAACATTTTCCAGCCCGACGTACTTTGCATCGGCGGCGGTATTTCAAACCAGGGCGAAAATCTCCTCAGACCGCTCAGAAACATTATCGAAGCCGAACGCTACACCAAGCATAACGACAAGCAAACTCAGCTTTGCACATGCTCGCTCGGAAATGACGCGGGCATTATAGGCGCGGCTTTTTTGGATTAAAAATTTAAAGCGTAAACGCCGCCCGGACATTGCGGGCGCGGGATAACGGTAATATAAAGCTTCAAAAAAGGGAGCGTGCCAAACGGTACGCTCCCGAATTTTATTTTTCGCCGGTTTTTTTCACTGACACCGTGTTCAGCTCAAACCAAAATGTGCTGCCCTTGCCCGGTGTGCTGCGAACTCCGTAGCGCGCGCTGTGCGCGTCCAAAATTCCCTTTACAATCGAAAGCCCCAGTCCCGAACCGATAACTCCGCGCCGGTGCTCCTTGTCAACCTTGTAATATCTGTCCCATATATACGGCAGCTTGTCGGCGGGAATACCCTCGCCGTGGTCGGTTATTTCAACCAAAACCTTCTGTTTGTTTACAATCTGCTTTATTATAACGGTCTTGTCGTCACCGCAGTGGTTAATCGCGTTGTTGACAAGGTTGTAAATTACCTGTGAAATCCTGAGCTCATCGGCGTTAATGTAGACATTCTCGCCGCTTTCAAAGCTCAGGTTGTAGCCTTCCTGTTCAATCAGCTTTGTGTAACGCTTAAAAATATCCTTTATGCTGTCGGTCAGGCAAAAATCCTTTTTAACTGTCTGCACCGCTCCCGACTGAAGCTTTGACAAATCAAGCAAATCGTTTACAAGCGTTGTAAGCCGCGTTGACTCGTCAATAATAACCTGCACGTTTTCGGGTGTGTTTTCGCCCGGCAGGTCGCGCATAACTTCGGCGTAGCCTGTAATCATCGTCAGCGGAGTGCGCAAATCGTGAGATATATTCGCAATCAGCTCCCGCTGAAGCTTCTCGGTTGCCTCAAGCTCGATTTTTGTAGCCTGCAGGGTGTCGTTCAGCTCCTCTACCTCAAGATACCCGTTGGCGTTAAACTCGGCGTTGTAGTTTTTCTTGGCAAGCTGCTTGGCCGCTTCGTTTGTCTGCGAAATCGGCTTGGCAATGCGCCTGCTTGCGTAAATTGAGAAAAATATCGAAAGCACGACGAAGGTGACGGACACCAGCAAAAGCTGCTTTTGTATAATTTCAAGCGTAGTGTTAAGCGGTGTTATTGATGAGGTGATCAGCACAAACCGCTCCTGACCGTTTTTGTCGGTGGTTATACGCGCCGAAACCATGTTTTCATACGGATCCGCCTTTGACATATGTATGTTGAAGTTTGCGCTGTCCGAAGAAGAAGCGGCCTTCTTCAGCATTTCAAGCTTGCGCTTTTCCAAATCTTTTTCATCGTTCTGCTCAACAGCGGTAAAGCTTCCGCCGTTGTCAACCGTGCTTTCGTAATAGTGCAGCACGTCCCTGCGCTCAATGTTCAGCAGGGTTGCGGGGTTGTCGTATGAGCACATAACGACGTCGCGCGGAGCTCCTCCGCCCGATTTGTAAAGGTAAATGGAAAGCGAATAGTGACTTGCCACGTTGTCCATGGTCAGCCAGACGTTTTTGTTGTTTTCAACCGCCTTAACTACCTTTGACATGCACTGCTCAACATTGTGTGACTTTGACATGGTGTACAGCGGTTTTATAAAGAAAAGCTGAAAAACCCACAGCACAATCAAAATAATTGCTCCGAACACAATGAAATAACCCAAAAGCTTGGTTTGCAGAGAAATATATTTTCGGTTTATCCGCTTAATCTGTTTCAAATCGGTACCCAACTCCTCTAAGCGTTACAATGCACTTGCTGTATTCGCCCAGACTTTTCCTTAACAGCTTAATGTGGGTGTCAAGCGTTCTTTCGTCGCCGAAGAAGTCATATCCCCAAACCTCGCTGATAAGGTTTTCACGCGTAAGGGCAATTCCTTTGTTGCGTACCATGTAGAAGAAAAGCTCGTACTCCTTCGGAGTCATCTCAACGCGTCCGCCGTCAATTTTCACGATGCGCGCGGTAAAATCAACCTCAAGTCCCTTGTAGGTGAACACGTCTCGTTTTTCGTTTTCCTGCTGACCCGAATTTGAGCGCTTAATAACGGCTCCTACCCTCATCATCAGTTCCTTGGGCGAAAACGGCTTCACAACGTAATCGTCCGAACCCAGCTCAAAGCCATGGATTTTGTCGTACTCCTCGCCCCTTGCCGAAAGCATGATAATGGGAGTGTCGCGGAACTTGCGGATTTCGCGGCACGCGGAAAAACCGTCAAGCTCAGGCATCATTACGTCCATGATAATAAGGTCAAATTCCTTTTTGCGGCAAATTTCAATCGCCTGCATTCCGTCAACGGCTTCCTCGACCTCGTAGCCCTCAAATTCGGCGTACTTTCTGATAATCTGACGTATTCTGAACTCATCGTCAACAACCAATATCTGTGCCATGCTATGCCTCCTGCTTGTTTTTATGTTATTATAAACAATAAAAGTGATGGTTTTGTGTTTAAAATATCATTATATATAATGATTATATCATATTATTTTTTATATTGAAATAGTTGAAAAAATATTTTATAATAAATGAAGCAAATTTTTAAACGGGGTGTAAGCTTTGGAGGTAAGGTTTATTGACGCGCGCGAGATTACGCGCACGGTTAAAAAGCTTTTGACGGACTGCAACTACTTTATCGGCAAGGATATAATGGACGCGCTGCTTGATTTTCGCGAACGCGAAGCCTCGCCTGTCGGAAAAAGCGTGCTCAGTCAAATTATTGAAAACGATAAAATTGCCGCCGACGAGGAAATACCGCTTTGCCAGGATACGGGCATGGCGGTGCTGTTTGTAGAATACGGCGACAGGGTGTGCGTTGAAAACGGAAGCTTTGACGACGCGGTAAACGAGGGCGTGCGCCGGGCGTATTGCGACGGTTATCTGCGCAAAAGCGTTGTAAGCGATCCCGTGTTTGACAGGGTTAATACCAAGGACAACACTCCGGCAATAATCCATACAAAAATAGTTTCCGGCAACAAAATTAAAATCACCGCGGGCGGTAAAGGTTTCGGCAGCGAAAATATGTCCGCAATCAAAATGCTGACTCCGTCCTACGGCGTCGAGGGCGTAAAGAATTTTATTCTTGATACCGTCAAAGCGGCAGGGCCAAACCCCTGTCCGCCGGTTGTTGTAGGCGTAGGCATTGGCGGAACGTTTGAACGCGCGGCTCAGCTTGCGAAAAAAGCAACCTTCCGTGAAATAAATACCCATAACTCAGACGCGCGTTACGCCGCGATGGAGGACGAGCTGCTGGAGGAAATAAACAAAATGGGCTTCGGTCCCGCGGGTCTCGGCGGCAGCACCACCGCCCTGGGCGTAAATATCGAAACCTGTCCGACGCACATTGCCGGAATGCCCGTGGCGGTAAACATCTGCTGTCACGCCGCAAGGCACGCTTCGGCGGAAATATAAGGAGGCGCTGAAATGACCAAAAAAATAAAGCTTCCGATAACCGAAGCGGATATTCGGGATTTGCGCGCGGGCGACAGTGTATTGCTTACCGGCTCGATAATCACCGGCAGAGACGCGGCGCACAAGCGGCTTTACGAACTGATTGAACAGGGCAAGCCTTTGCCCGTGGATATTAAGGGCGAGCTTATTTATTACGTAGGCCCCGCGCCCGCAAAGCCCGGCTATGCCGTGGGACCTGCCGGTCCTACCTCAAGCTACCGCATGGACAAATACGCTCCTTCACTGCTTGAGCTCGGCTTAAAGGGCATGATCGGCAAGGGCGCGCGCTCAAAGGCGGTAATTGACTCAATCGTGAAAAACCGCTGCGTTTACTTTGCCGCAATCGGCGGAGCGGCGGCGCTCATAGCCAAAAGCATAAAATCCGAGGAAATCCTGTGCTACGAGGACTTGGGAACAGAAGCCGTAAGGCGTTATGAGGTGGAGGATTTTCCGTGCATAGTGGCAATCGACTGCCTCGGAAATAACGTTTATGAAACCGAACCGCCAAAATACCAAAAATAATTCTTGCAAAGATGTGAATATAATATTATAATAAAGAGTAAACACAGTGAAAGGCGGTAATTGTATGCCGTATATTAACGTTAAAACAAACGCAAAGCTCTCGGACGAAAAGAAAGAAGCCATCGGCAGCAGACTTTCCGAGGTCATCAGTATTCTTCCGGGAAAAAGCTATCATTACCTCATGACCGCGGTTGAGGACAACGTATCAATGATGTTCCGCCGTGAAACCATTTACAACATCGCTATGGTAGAGGTCAAAATTTTCGGTAAATCCACAAGGGACGCTTACGAAAAGCTCACCGCCGCTATATGCGACATCATGCGCGACGAAGCAGGCGTTGACGGAAAATACTGCTATGTCAAATTCACCGAGGTTGAACACTGGGGATATGACGGCTCGCTGTTTTAGTTAGGAAATATTATGAAAAGCTTTAGAAAAGAACTTTGGTTTAATATACCCGCACGCAGAAAAATAGTACGCATTACCGAGGACGTTCAGCGCGCCATAGATGAAAGCGGCGTCAGCGAAGGCTTGGTGCTTGTAAACGCGATGAACATCACGGCGTCTGTTTTCATCAACGACGACGAAAGCGGACTTCACAGCGACTATGAACGCTGGCTTGAAAAACTTGCGCCCGAAAAGCCGTACAGTCAGTACGCGCACAACGGCTTTGAGGACAACGCCGACGCGCATTTAAAGCGCACCGTTATGGGCAGAGAGGTTGTTTGCGCCGTAACAAACGGCAAACTTGACTTCGGCACCTGGGAACAGATTTTTTACTATGAGCTTGACGGCAAACGCAGCAAGCACGTATTGATTAAGATAATAGGGGAGTAAACACTATGAGAATTGTGGTTTTGGCAGGCGGCACAAGCACCGAACGCGACGTATCAATTTCATCGGGAATTTTGGTTTCGGAAGCGCTCAGAAAAAAAGGTCACGAGGTTGTGCTTCTTGACATTTACACAGGCTACGAAAAGGATATTCTTGACGTTGACGAACTGTTTAAAATCAACTACAGCTTTACGGATAAAATAAACGTGGGAGAATCCGTAGGCGACACCATTTCCGACATCGAGGAGGTTATGGAAAACCGCCGTGACAAATCCGAACGCTTCATCGGCGAAAGCGTAATTGATATCTGTGACTTTGCCGACATCACCTTCCTTGCGCTTCACGGCGGAGCAGGTGAAAACGGTCAGGTTCAGGCGGCGTTTGACCTGCTCGGAATCAAGTACACCGGATCGGGTTATCTCGGTTCCGCCCTTGCGATGAACAAGGGACTTACCAAAAGCGTGCTTATTCAAAAGAACGTGCTTACTCCCGCCGGCAAAATCTTTAAGTCAGCCGAGGACGCCGAAAGCTGGGACACATTCCCCTGCGTGGTAAAGCCCTGCTCGGGCGGCTCAAGCGTAGGCATTACAATCGCGTCGAATCCCGGCGAATTTGCCGAATCCGTCAGGGAAGCCCTTTCCTACGGCGAAGATGAGATTGTTGTTGAGGAATACATCAACGGCAGAGAATTCTCGGTCGGACTTTTGGGCGGCAGAGCCCTTCCGCCGATTGAAATCATCCCCAAGGAAGGTTTTTACGACTACAGAACCAAATATCAGGCAGGCGCGGCGGAGGATGTTTGTCCCGCGGACATCACCCCCGAGGAGGACGCAAGGCTCAGGAAGGCTGCGGAGGACGTGTATAAGGCTCTGCACCTTGAAAGCTACGCCCGTGTTGACTTTATTTTGGACGCCGAAGGCAATCCCTACTGCCTTGAGGCAAACACGCTTCCCGGCATGACGCCCACAAGCCTGCTTCCGCAGGAAGCAAAGGCAGAGGGTGTTGAATACGCCGATTTGTGTGAAAAAATTATTGAAATCTCAATGGAGAGATATAAAAAATGATGAAACCGTTTACATTAGGTGAAATAGCCGCGGCTTGCGGCGGACAGTATATCGGCGACGAAGCGCTTAAATCCGTGTGCATTACATCTGTTGAGCGCGACAGCCGTCAAATCCAACCGGGCTCGCTGTTTCTGGCAATCCCCGGTGCAAACGTTGACGGTCACGACTTTATTGAAAAGTGCTACGCCGGCGGAGCTGTGTGCGCGATTTGCGAAAAAGCTCCCGAATCCGCCGAAAAACCGTACATTCTTGTACCGTCCACCTTGAACGCGGTCAAGAAGATTGCAAAGGCGTATCGTGAAAAATTTGATATTCCAATCGTCGGAGTATCCGGCAGCGTAGGCAAAACCTCAACAAAGGAAATGCTTTACGCGGTGCTTTCTCAAAAATATAAAACCCACAAAACACAGGGCAATTTAAACAACGAACTCGGCGTGCCGCTTACGCTTCTTTCCATGGATGCCGACGCCGAGGCGGCTGTTATCGAAATGGGTATTTCCGGATTCGGTGAAATGACGCGTCTTTCGGAAATGGTGCAGCCCACAATCTGTGTGCTGACAATCATCGGCAACTGTCATCTTGAGCAGCTCGGCGACCGCGACGGCGTTTGCAAAGCAAAAACCGAAATGTTCGCTCACGCGCGTCCCGACGCGGAATATATTTTGAACGGCGACGACGACAAGCTTTGCCAAATCAAGGAGATAAACGGCAAAAAGCCCGTGTTTTTCGGTCTTATTTCCGAAAATCCGTATCATGCCGTAAACATAAAAAACAACGGCGAGGACGGCGTAAGCTGTACGCTTTGCTGTGAAGGAACCGAGCTCGACGTGGTTATTCCCGCAATCGGCAACTACATGGTTTCAAACGCGCTTGCGGCCGTTGCCGCGGGCAGGCTTTTGGGGCTGACCGACGAACAGCTTAAAAACGGCGTTCAGGCGTACAAAACGGTCGGCAGCCGCGCGAATGTTATCAATACAGGCAAAATCAGAATTATTGACGACTGCTACAACGCAAACCCCACCTCCGTCAAGGCTTCAATTGACACGCTCAAAAATTTTGACGGAAGGAAGGTCGCGATCCTGGGCGACATGAAGGAGCTCGGCAAGGACGAACGCGAGCTTCACTTTGACACGGGAAAGTACGCGAAATCCAAGGGAATAGACCTTATTATCGGCGTGGGGCCTTTGGCTCTTGAGCTCGCGAAGGGCGCGCAGGGCTTGTGGTTTGAGACGATTTCCGACCTGGAGGCCGACATAAACAGCCTTATCAAAAACAAGGATACGGTTTTGGTAAAGGCTTCACATTCAATGCATTTTGAAAAAATCGTCGAAAGCCTTAAATACTTTTAAATAAATCTGTTTCGGGAGGTCGTTTCGGCCTCCTTTGTTTTTATGAGTTTTTCGTGAACTATTGAGTAAAAATGTTTATTGTGGTATAATCATAAAAAACAAACTGCTAAAAGGAGATTCAGCTATGCCGGTATTATACATGACGCATCCGCTTATCAAACACAAAATTACAATTCTTCGCAAGCACACAACCGGTACAAACGAGTTCCGTTCGCTTGTTGAAGAAATCGCGATACTTATGGGTTACGAAGCTCTTTCGGATTTACCCATGACAGACGTCAGGGTAACTACTCCCATAGAGGAGACAATCCAACCCGTTATCGACGGCAAAAAGCTTGCGGTCGTTCCCATACTTCGCGCGGGTCTCGGTATGGTAAACGGAATTTTAGCCCTTGTGCCAAACGCGAAGGTTGGACACATAGGTCTTTTCCGCGACCCCGAAACCCATGAACCGCACGAGTATTACTGCAAGCTGCCCGAAAACATTGACCGTCGCAGGATTGTTGTTGTTGACCCTATGCTCGCTACAGGCGGTTCGGCTGTTGCCGCGGTTGATGCCATCAAAAAGCACGGAGGAAAAAACATTAAGTTTATGTCTGTTATCGCCGCTCCCGAGGGTGTAAAAACGCTTATGCAGGCTCATCCCGACGTTCAGCTTTATGTCGGCTGCCTTGACCGGTGCCTGAACGAAAACGCCTACATCTGTCCCGGTCTGGGCGACGCGGGCGACCGAATTTTCGGTACAATTTAAACAGCGCGTCGTTTTAAAACATCGCCGCGCTTAAAACAAAAACCGCTGCCGGATCGACAGCGGTTTTTTACGCTTTATTATTTAGTTAACATTAATCTTATCAAGCAGCTCGCCGACCTTATCGTGATAAACCAAATCCGCCTGTTTATCAAACGGGGTGGCGTCGCGGTTAATAAGCACAATTGTGTTTCCCCTGAAATAACGAATAAAACCGGCGGCAGGATACACCGTCAGGCTTGTGCCTGCGATAATCAGCGTGTCCGCCTGCATTATCGCGCTCAGCGCGCCGTTTACAACGCTGTCGTCAAGCCCTTCCTCGTACAGCACAACGTCGGGCTTTATAACTCCGCCGCATTCGCACTTGGGCACGCCTTCGCTGTCCTTTATAAACTGCGCGTCGTAAAACTTGCGGCAGTTTCTGCAATAATTTCTGAGCACGCTTCCGTGAAGCTCATAAACCTTCCTGCTTCCCGCCGCCTGGTGCAGACCGTCGATGTTCTGCGTTACCACGGCGGTCAGCTTTCCGGATTTTTCAAGCTCGGCAAGCTTAAAATGCGCCTTGTTGGGCTTTTTGTCAAGACAAAGCATTTTGTCTCGGTAAAAGCGGTAAAACTCAGAGGTTTTACGCTCAAAAAAGGTGTGACTCAAAATCTGCTCGGGCGGATAATCATACTTCTGATTGTACAGCCCGTCCACGCTTCTGAAATCCGGAATTCCGCTTTCGGTGCTCACTCCGGCGCCCCCGAAAAACACAATCCTTTCGCTGTTGTCAATAACTCTTTGCAGTTCCTCAACCGTGTTTGCCAAATTAAAACCTCCCGAATATCCGCAAACGCCTCCGTTCGTCGGACGTTA
>DOUO01000096.1:0-3246 GCA_003520555.1 Oscillospiraceae bacterium | reverse complement strand
AAAAACACGACCTGAAACAGCGCCTGTTTATCCAACAATTAAACGCAAAAAGCATTAAAAACACTTGAAAAATAACACGAAGTATGATAATATTGATATGATACTATGGGCTTATGATGTAAATCGAAAAAGCTCATGCAAACAATACTAATGCTTAGGATTAGTAGAACAATTTATTATCCTTCAGAATGGAGTTGATTTTTAATGGCAAGAAGCGCAGGAATTCTCCTCTCAATAACTTCGCTTCCTTCCCCCTACGGTATCGGAACCATCGGCAAAGAAGCCCGTCAGTTTGCTGACTTCCTCAAGAAGGCAGGTCAGACAATTTGGCAAATTCTTCCCGTTGGCCCGACAAGCTACGGCGATTCGCCGTATCAGTCATTTTCCACCTATGCAGGCAACCCTTACATGATAGACCTTGACACCCTTGCCGAAGAGGGCTTGGTCACCAAGGAGCAAATCGAAAGCTTCGATTGGGGTTCAAACGACGCCGAGGTTGATTATGAAAAAATTTACAACAGCAGATTCAAGATTTTGAAGATTGCGTATAACAACTTCAAAAACCGCGACCAAAAGGCGTTCCGTTCGTTTAAGCGCAGAAACAGCAAATGGCTTAAAAACTACGCGCTTTACATGGCGGTAAAGAACAGCCTCGGTATGGTTTCCTGGACAGAATGGCCCGAGGACATCAAAATGCGCAGCGAAACCGCGCTTCGCCGCTACGAACGCAAATTAAGACCCGAGGTTGACTTCTGGAAATTTATTCAGTTCAAATTCTATGAACAGTGGGACAGCTTCCGCGCCTATGTTAACGGTCTCGGAATCAAAATCCTCGGCGACATGCCTATCTATGTTGCGATGGACAGCGCCGACACTTGGGCAAATCCCGAAATTTTCCAGCTTTATGACGACGGCGATCCCATTGCCGTTGCAGGCTGTCCGCCGGACTATTTCTCGGCAACAGGTCAGCTTTGGGGCAATCCTCTTTACGATTGGGATTACCTTGAGCAGACCGACTACGAGTGGTGGTTTGAGCGCATAAAGGCGGCTTCAAAGCTTTATGATATTACAAGAATCGACCACTTCCGTGCTTTTGCAAGCTATTACTCAATTCCTTATCCCGCGGAAAACGCAATCAACGGCGAATGGATTGAGGGACCGCGCTACAAGTTCTTCCGTATGATGGAGGAGGAATGCGGCGACTTTGAAATTGTAGCCGAGGACCTCGGAACTCTTACCCCCGACGTAACCGAGCTTATGGAGCAGACCGGTTATCCCGGAATGAAGGTTCTTGAATTCGCGTTCGACAGCGGAGAGGAAAACGACTATCTGCCGCATAAATACACCAACAATTGCGTTGTTTACACCGGTACTCATGACAACGACACCGTTATGGGATGGCTTGAAACAGCCAAGCCCGAGGATGTAAAACACGCAAGAACATACTGCAAGATGCCTGCCGACGAGCCCTTTAACTGGGGACTTATCCGCACAGCCTACTACAGCAAGGCCGACACGGCAATTGTGCCGCTTCAGGATATTCTCGGTCTCGGCTCCGAAGCAAGAATGAACACTCCGTCAACAACAGGCGGCAACTGGGTTTGGAGAATGGACTCCGCCACGCTGACGGATGAGCTTGCAGAAAAATTAAAAACAATGTCTGTAGACAGCGGACGATTGGAGGACTAAACACGATGAGCAATATTATGGAAAAACTCGAACTGACTGCGCAGGCTGCGTTCTGCAAAAAGGTTGAGGAGCTTACACCTTCCGAGCTTCACCTTGCGCTCGGCAAGGCTGTAATGGGTGAAATCGCTCCCAACTGGGCAAAGAGCAAAGCTAAGCACGACAGCGAAAGAAGAGCTTACTACTTCTCCGCGGAGTTCCTCATGGGCAGAATGATGTATAACAACCTTTACTGCCTCGGCGTTCTTGAGGAAGTAACAAAGCTTCTTAAGAAAAAGGGCATTGATATCAACGTTTTTGAGGAAATTGATGACGCGGCTCTCGGTAACGGCGGTCTCGGCCGTCTTGCGGCTTGTTATCTCGATTCCGCGGCTACTCAGGAAGTACCCCTTGACGGTTATGGCATCCGCTATAAATACGGTTTGTTCAAGCAGCTTATCAAGGACGGTTATCAGGTAGAGGTTGCCGACAACTGGCAGCGCTTTGACGACCCCTGGTGCGTTCGCAGAGAAAACGAAGCCGTTACGGTTTCTTTCAAGGATCAGACTGTTAAGGCTGTTCCTTACGATATGGCTATAATCGGCTGCAAGACCGACAACATCAACACTCTCCGCCTGTGGCAGGCTGAGGCTGTTAATGAGTTTGACTTCACGGCGTTCAACAACAGCGAATATGACAAGGCTGTTAAGGAAAAGAACGACGCCGAAAACATTTCAAAGGTTCTTTATCCTAACGATAACAAGTATGAGGGCAAGGTATTAAGACTTAAGCAGCAGTATTTCTTCTGCTCGGCTTCACTTCAGGATATCATGCGCCGCTACAAGGCTAAGCACGGCAACGACTTCAGCTTCTTCGCGAAGGAAAACGCTATCCAGCTTAACGATACACACCCCGTTTCCTGCGTACCCGAGCTTGTAAGACTTCTTCAGCTCGAGGGCATGGGCTTTGACGAGGCGTTTGAAATCGCGCGCAAGACCTGCTCTTACACCAACCACACGGTTCTCAGCGAAGCGCTTGAAAAGTGGAGCGCGGACCTGATGACTCAGGTTATCCCCGAAATTTATGACATCATCTGCCTGATTGCCAACAAGTGCCAGGAAGAGCTTATTGCCAAGGGCGTTAACAACGATATGCGCGCCAAAATGCGTATTATCGACGGCAACGCTGTTCATATGGCAAGACTTGCTACCTATGCCGGCACATATGTAAACGGCGTAGCTCAGCTTCATACCGAAATTCTTAAGACTGACCTCCTTAAGGAATGGTATCAGATTTATCCCGAAAGATTCCTCAATAAGACAAACGGTATCACTCAGCGCCGCTGGCTCGGTCTGTGCAACCCCGAGCTTTCAGAGCTTATTACCGACAAGGTCGGTTCCGACGAATGGCTTATTGATCTTTCCAAGCTTTCCGTCCTTAACGACTGCCTTGACGCAAGAACAATTAATAAGTTCAACAAGATTAAGGCTAAGAAGAAGGCTCAGCTTGCCGAATATATCAAGAAGATGGACGGCTTTGACATCAATCCCGACACAATCTTTGATGTTCAGGTTAAGAGAC
>DOUO01000039.1 GCA_003520555.1 Oscillospiraceae bacterium | reverse complement strand
ACCTCAACATTTATAATTTAAAATATTCTTCGGTTGTCGGCTGCGCGAATTCGCCTGCGCGGCCGCTCGGAATAACACGGCGTGTTCCCAATGACAAAGGGAGGCGTTGCCGCCTCCCGAAATTATTTCCTTGTTACGTTTTCGCCGTAAATTGTTGTCCAGTCGTCCTTCATTGAGACGGCGGTATAACCGTTTTCCTCACAGTTCTTATACATTTTATCCGCCTTGTCAACGTTGCCGTTTTCGCGCGTTGTGTCGTCGCAGCAAAGCATGTAGGCGCCGCTTTTGTATTTATTGTTGTTGATTGTAAAGTTAGCCATCGCAAAGTCGCCTGAGCTGTTGCCGAAGCACAACACGGGCTGTTTGCCGATTTCCTTTTGAATAACGCTTACCTTGTTCATTTTAAGGTTCTTAATCAAAAACTCGCCGCCCGTAATAAGCTTGTCGTCCTTTGAGAAGGTGTACTTCAAACCGTCCTCGCCGTTTTGGTTGCTTGCGACAAGCGACTCGTCCGAACCAATCATCTGACTGACCGGAATGTTTACCGTGCCTTCGGCAAGTCCGCGCGTAATTAAGCGGTCGGTGCCGCTGATGATGTATACGGTAAAATCGTTTGCCTTAAGGTACTCAACAACCTGAAGCATGGGCTTGTAAAACGCTTCGCCGTTTGTCATGTTGTTGTAGCCCTGCGCAGGCTGATTTCTGTAGTCCTTAACATACGCGTCAAATTCCGCCGGAGTCATGCCCTTGAATGCCGTAGCCACAGCCGTGCCGTGCTTAACGTCAAGACCTTCGGGGTATTTGCCTGTGTCAAAATAAGTTTTGATAATTTGCGCGGTTTCCTTTTCTTCATCGCTTGCCTTGTCCTTGTAATCCGCGTCTTCGATTACACGGTGGTACAAAAGCTTGTGGTCAAAGTAACCGGGGTCGGTTTCGCAGCATAGCGTGCCGTCCATGTCAAAAACGGCAATGCGGTCGTCAACGGGAATAAAATCCGCCGAATTTTTGTCGGTGACGGTCTTGACGTAATTTGTAAGCTCCGATTTAAGAGGAGCTTTTTCAGTCCAAAGCGACAAATCGCCCGACTGTTCGCTTTTGTCCGAATTTGCCGCCGACTGTGTCGCGTTTGTTGTGTTGCCTGCGGTTGACGGTTGAACGCCGTTCATGCTGAATGCCCACGCGCATGAAACCGCTATAAGCGCAACAGCCAAAACCGCCGAAACAATTTTCCATGCTGTTGCGGGATTTTTCTTTTTGTTTTCCATTGTAGTTCTCCTTTTCTGTATATTTACTGACTGAATAAATCAGCAATTTGCATATTTGTCGCAAACATGTATTTGCGGCTGAAGCCGGTATTACCGGCGTAAGAACAAGGGCGGAATTTTTGTAAGTTTATTCATGCCGTCACTCCTTAACGCTTTGGTATACGCCTTATTGTTCCACTATTATGCTATCATATTATTGTGTAAAAGTCCATAATAAATTTTGCGGAAATAAAACATTGTTTCATCAGCTGATTTTACACCCGGTTTGTTTGAATCAAAAATGCGCTAAACAAAAACAATTAATTGTTAATTAATTTGTTGACTATTGTAGATATTTGGTATAAAATATACATTGGTGCGGAGTCCTGTCCGCTCCATACATACCCATGCAAAAGAAGGAGATTATTATGAAAAAATTAGTTTTAGCGGCGCTGGCGGCATGCCTTGTATGCGGCTCGGCTGTTTCCGTTTCCGCGGCTCAGACAAACAGCGAAGCTGTTTTTGCCAAGGCTCAGGGCGAAGCCGGAGCCTACGCGCAGCCGGAAATAACAAAAATAGAGGGCGAAAGCGCCAACAGCAGCATGCTGCACTGGACGAAAATTAACGGCGTTGACCGTTACCGCGTTTATATTAAAAACGACGGCGGTTGGACAAGAATAGGGGAAACAACCGGCAATACCTTCATTCATAAAAACCTGACTCCGGGCAAAACTTACGTCTACACCGTAAGAGGTGTTGACAATAAGGGTAACTTTGTTACCTCATATAACTCCGCCGGTTGGAGCAATACATTTGTCACAAGCCCGGCCGCTCCCAAGCTCAGCGTGACAAATCAAGGCGTTGAGGTGCGCTGGAGCAAGGTTCAAAACTGCGATTACTACCGAGTTTACCGCAAGGCCGCGGGCAAAAGCACCAAAACCCTCGGCGATGTTAACGGCACGTCGTTTGTTGACAGGGGAACCGCGGCAGGCGTTAATTATTCGTATTCCGTACGTGTTGTAAACAGGGAAGGCAACCGCTGGATTTCCGCGTCAAGCTCAAGCTCGCAAATCACGCGCTTTGCCTCTCCGAAAATAACCAAGGTTGACAATTACAACTCAAACAGCAGCAAGCTGTACTGGACAAAGGTTAACGGTGTTGATCGTTACCGC
Organism: Oscillospiraceae bacterium; assembly: GCA_003520555.1. GTDB lineage: Bacteria > Bacillota > Clostridia > Oscillospirales > Acutalibacteraceae > Ruminococcoides. The sequence goes on along the minus strand of DOUO01000039.1, from coordinate 6,230 downwards.
GTCTATATCAAAAACGGCGGCACCTGGACAAGAATCGGCGAAACAGCGTCAGACAACTTTATTCATAAAAATCTTGTTAATCAAAATACATACATCTACACCGTCAGAGGCTTAAACAAGGACGGAAGCTTTGTAACGGGCTTCGACGCGGACGGATTTTCAAACACCTTCTACACAACAGTGCCCGCTCCGAAGGCGGCAAACGTATACTCCGGCGTCGAGCTTAAGTGGAACAGGCTTTTAAATTTTGATTACTACCGCGTATACCGCAAGCAGGGCAGCGAAAGCTGGAAAACCCTGGGCGACGTAAAGGCGTTAAGCTATATTGACAGTGAAGCCAAGGCAAATACCGAATACCGTTACGCCGTGCGCGCCGTAAACAGCGAAGGAAACCGCTGGATTAACGCCATGAGCAACACAACGACGCATCATTATTACAAAGCGCCGTCGGTAAATCTTCTTGAAAATCAGGCTCAGGCGGTTAAAATCGGCTGGACAAAAACCGAAGGCGCCGCAGGCTACAGAGTTTTTGAAAAGGTAAACGGTTCGTGGAAAAGGCTTGGCGACAGCACAAAGCTCAGCTACATTGATTCAGCTGTTTCAAACGGTAAACGCAAAACCTACACAATACGCGCCCTTGACAAAAACGGCAATTTCATCAGCGGCTATAACGGCGACGGCTACGCGCACACCTTTAACGCTCCCGTAAATATTACGCGCACGGGCTTCATTTCCGAATACAGCTTTTATAACCTTGCGTGGAACGCCGTTGACGGCGCTACGGGCTACCGCGTTTACATGAAAACCCCCTCCGCGGGATGGAAGATGCTCGGGGATAACCACGACCCGATTTTCCTGCACACCGCAAACAATAAGGACAAGGTTGTGGCTTACTGCGTGCGCGCGTTAAAAGACGACGTTCAAATCACCGCCACGCCCCAAAATGTTACCTATTATTACAACGGCAAGGTCGCAAACGGCAAAATAACCGTTGACGGAGTCGCTTACTTTTTCAACAACGGAAACTTTGCCAAGGGTTATCAGAAAATTAACGGAAAGCTCTATTATTACAATTCCTACGGTCAGCTTGAAAAGAACACAATTGTCGGCTCAAAAAGCGAGGGCTATTACTACGCCGACGAAAACGGCGTTTGCTGCACCTCTGAGGAAATGCGCCTTGCGGCGGAATTTTTGATGAACGAATGTACCGGCGCAACGCTTAAGGACAGGGCAAAAACAGGCTTTATGGTGCTTGCGAACAAATATCCCTACAGCCGTTCCTACAACAATCCGAAAAAATCTTCCGATATTCCGGCGATAGCGATTGAAATGTTCAAAAACAAAAAAGGCAACTGCTTCCGTTACGCGGCAAGCTACACCTGCGTTGCCAAGCTTGCAGGCTACCGCACAAGGATGTGCGTGGGCGCAACCGGCAACGGCTCGCCTCACGGCTGGTGCGAGGTTCTTGTAAACGGCAGATGGCTTTACTGCGACCCCGACGCCAACATTCCCGGTTACGGCAATCCGCCTTACACCTCGTACATGATGTCGTATCATTACTGGAACGTAAGCGCGACATTTAAGAGCGAGGTTGAAATTAAAGACGGCAAGGCGATTTGGAAGTAACAGGTAATTAAATGGTTTTCAGTTCATTAGTATTTATTTCTATCTTTCTGCCGACTGTATTTCTTCTGTACACGGCAGTTCCCAATTTGAAATTCCGCAACGGACTTCTCATTGCCGCAAGCCTTGTTTTTTACGCCTACGGCGAACCGGTTTATGTGCTGCTGATGATATTCAGCTCGGTTTTGAACTATGTCTGCGCGCGTCTGGTTATAAAAAAGGACGGTTCGCGCGGCAAGGCGGCGCTTGCGGCGGCTGTGGTAATTAACCTCGGCATGCTCGCGGTGTTTAAATATTCCGGCTTCTTTGTTGAAACGCTCAACACCGTTACGGGCATGTCAATACCTGTTCCGCAAATCACCCTTCCCATAGGAATTTCATTCTTCACCTTTCAGGCGCTTTCGTATGTAATTGACGTTTACAGAAATGTTGTTGACGTGCAGAAAAATTATTTCAAGGTGCTTTTGTACATCACGTTTTTTCCGCAGCTCATCGCCGGTCCTATTGTCAAGTACCGCGACATCAGCATGCAAATTGACAACCGCGCGCAAAGTGTTGAAAAGGTCGCGCTCGGCTTTCGCAGGTTTATCTGCGGACTTGCCAAAAAGGTGCTTATCGCAAACACCATGGGACAAACCGCCGACATAATGTTCGCGGCGGATTCGTCCTCGCTCAGCGTTATTACGGCTTGGCTCGGCGCGTTTGCTTATCTTTTTCAGATTTATTACGACTTTTCGGGTTATTCCGACATGGCGATTGGCTTGGGAATGATGTTCGGATTTGAATTCAAGGAAAACTTCAATTATCCCTACGGAGCTTCAAACATTCAGGATTTTTGGCGCAGATGGCATATTTCGCTCTCAACCTGGTTTAAGGAATACCTGTACATTCCGCTTGGCGGCAACCGCAGGGGCGGCGCGCGCACGGCGGTCAATAAAATTATTGTGTTTTTCTGCACCGGACTTTGGCACGGCGCCAGCTGGACCTTTGTTCTGTGGGGACTTTACCATGGCGCGTTTTTGCTGCTTGAACAGTACGTTCCGGCAATAAAAAAGCTTCCCAAGGCGCTTGGCGGCGTTTACACGGTAATTGTTGTCACCGTGGGCTTTGTAATGTTCCGCGCTGACACGGTTATGCAGGGCTTCGGCTTTATCGGTAAAATGTTTGCGGGCTTTGACGTTTCTCAGGCGTCTCTCAGCCTTGCGCTTACTCAGCTTACACCTTGGTTTTTGGTTATGCTCGCGGCGGCGGTTTTGGGCTGCGCTCCCTTAAGGTCCGCAATCCAAAGGCTCAGGGTTGCGCCCGGCGGCTTTGCGGCGCTTTCAAAAAAGCAGCTTGCGATTCAGGCTGTGCTTTTTGTCGCGGCGTTTTTGCTGCTTGCGTGGTGCATGCTTAGGCTTTCAGGCGCGGCTTATAATCCGTTTATATATTTTAGATTTTAGAAAGGCGGCAAATTATGATTAAAAAGCTTTTGCTGCTTTTCACGGCAGCAGGAATGATTTTATGCGTTTTGCCCTTTGCGGGGCTTGCGGTAAGCGGCTTTACCGAGCCTGTGGGCAACGAGCAAAAAACCGAAAAGCCTTCGGCTTTAAACGGCGATAACAGCTTCAATCCCCTGTATTTTCAGCAGATGGGAAGTTACTTTGAAAAATCCTTCGCGTTCAGGCCTCAGCTGATAACCGCCGACGCCTCCGTTCAGTCAACGCTTTTCCAAACCTCAAGCCTTGATTCGGTTGTCACGGGTACGGACGGCTGGCTTTACTATTCCTCAAGCCTCGATAATTTTCTCGGCAGAAACCTTATGTCGCAAAGGGCTGTAAACAACGCCGCGCGCAATTTAAGGCTTACGCAGGATTACGTTAAGGCAAACGGCGCCGAGTTTATTTTTACCGTAGCGCCCAACAAAAATTCGCTCTATCCCGGGCATATGCCGTTTTACTGCGGCGCAAAGGCTTCAAGCCAAAAAAATTCGGATAGGCTTAAATCCGCGCTTGAAGCCGAGGGCGTTAACTACTGCGATTTGTTTGAGCTGTTCAAAAATGAAAGTGAAACGCTTTATTTAAAGCAGGATTCGCACTGGAACAACAAGGGCGCGCTTTTGGCGTACAACAAAATCCTTGACAGAGCAAAAATAAGTCACAATACCTTCGGAGACGTTTCCCCGAAAAGAGAAAAAACTCACACGGGAGACCTCGCGAAAATGCTTTATCCCTCGGGAGAAAATACCGAGTATAATTTCAACTACGGCATTGAAAACAGCTATAAATACACAACCCCGACCAAATCCGTCGAGGACGCGGTTATCAAAACCGAAAACAAAAGCGGCAGCGGCAGCCTGTACATGTTCCGCGATTCCTTCGGAAACGCGCTTTTGCCGTTTTTTGCCGGTAACTTCGGCAAGGCGGAATTTACAAAGGCGTTACCCGTTAACGTTTCTCTTGAAATGACAGTTCAAAAGCCCGACACGGTGATTTTTGAAATTGTTGAAAGAAACATAAATCGGTTCGCGGAAAATCCGCCCGTAATTCCGGCAAAGGAAGCTCCGCAAATCAGCGGAGAAATCACGGACAGCCGCGTTAAAATCAACGCGCAGGTGTCCGAAGTCAACATGATGTATGTCGGGCTTTCGGGAGAAATTCCGCGGGAATACCTCGGCGACAGCGGCGAAATTTATGTCAGAACAGATGACAAAGGCGGAAACAAAAAAACCTATGAAGCTTTCGGCGTTTCAACGGACGAAACGGACTGCGGCTTTTTAGCGTACATACCGCTTGAGGTCTTAAATGATAACCCCGAGGTTTCGGTTTTGTGCGTAAACGGCGGCACGACAACGGAATTTCAAAGCCAAAGGGTAACTGTAAAAAACGCAGAAACGGAGTAATATTATGAGAAAAATCAAAACAGCCGCGTTAATCATCGCGGCGGCGGTTTTCGCTTTAATGCTTTCGGCATGCGGCGGAGCGGAAGTAAGCGTAAAAATCAACGACAACGGCACAGCCTCCACAGTAAGCGGCAAGGACGACATGACTGTAAGCCAGCTTATTGAAAAAGCTGAAATTAAGCTTGGAAGCAAGGACGAGGTTACTCCCTCCAAGGAGCTTAAATGGAAGGAAGCAAACGCTTCCGAAATAACAATCAAACGTTACGCAAAGGTTAACGTGGTTAACGGAAGCGAAAAAAAGACCGTAGAGCTTGTTGGCGGCACGGTTGAAAAGGCAATTGAAAAGGCAGGCTTCAAGCTTTCCGACGGACTTGAAGCCGACGCGGATTTAAAAAGCTATCTTAAGGACGGCATGACAATTACGCTTAAAAAAGCTGTATCCGTCAAGCTAACCGCAGACGGCAAAACAAAGGATTATCCCACAAAGGCAAAAACCGTAAAGGAATTTCTTGACGAACAGAAAATTAAGCTCGGCAAGGACGACGAAGTAAGCCCCAAGCCCGACAGCGAAATCAAGGACGGCTTAAAAATCGTAGTAAAGCGCGTTGAATACAAGGAAGAAAAACGCACCGAGAAAATTAAGTACGAAACCGAAACCACAACAGACAGCTCGCTTCCCGAAGGAGAAACCAAGGTAGTTCAGGAGGGCAAGGAAGGCAAAAAGGAAATTACCTACAGGGTAAAATATGTTGACGGCAAAGAGGACGGAAAAAAGAAGCTCAGTGAAAAAACCACTGAAGAACCCGTAAACGAAATTATTGCCGAAGGCACAAAGCAGGCGACGGAGCAAAACAACGCTCCACAGCAGTCTCAGGCGTCTGAGGTACAGCAAAGCCGGGCTCCCCAACAGTCCGAGCAAAGTCAGCCCGCAGGCAAAACCATTGTTTCCAAGCAGAAAATATACGACTGCGACGGCTCCGGTCACGGTTACTATTTAATCACCTATTCCGACGGCTCGGAAGGACACGAGGATTTTTAACAAAGCTATAAAGGCGTTCGCTTAACCGCGGACGCTTTTGTCATTCCGCGCGGCCGCGCAAGCATATTTTAAGCAAACAGCCGAAGAAGCTTTATAATTTAAAGTTGAAAACGGAAAACGGAATTTAAATGATTTTCAAAGCGCTTGTAAAAAACTCTGGACAAAAGCTTTGAAATCATGGATAATAAAAGCACGGAGGCGGTTTTGTGAATCAAAGTGAAAGACGTTTATATCTTATTAATTATTTGCTTTCCGAAAGAGGGGAGAGCGTAGAAATCCCGGACGATGAATATAATCAAAGGCGGCTGCTGCGGTCGCTTTTCAATATCCGTATGCCGAAAGCGGCGGACGAACGGTTTTTGCGCGTTCAGGACGAATACCTGGGTGAGGAAGCAAAGCGCAGGGGCGTTACACACGTTGCGGATTTAAAGCCCGCGCAAAAAAACATTTATCTTTGGCGGGGCGACATCACAACAATTGAATGCGACGCGATTGTAAACGCCGCCAACAGCCAAATGCTCGGCTGCTTCAGTCCCTGCCACGGCTGCATTGACAACGCGATACACACATTTTCCGGAGTACAGCTCAGGCGCAAATGTAATGAAATTATGCAAAAGCAGGGACACGAGGAGCCGACAGGTCAGGCAAAAATCACGCCCGCTTATAATCTGCCGTGCAAGTATGTCA
>DOUO01000081.1 GCA_003520555.1 Oscillospiraceae bacterium | reverse complement strand
GACCGCTTACAAATTCGAAAAACTACGTTTTACGCAGTGAAAAAAGCCGCTGTCAAATGACGGCGGCTTATTTACTATCTTTTTTATTACAAGGCAAATATCAAATTCCTTCGTCCTGTTTGTCAAGCAGACACTCAACCAAAACAGCCTTTTGAGCGTGAAGGCGGTTTTCCGCTTCCTCAAAAATTTCATCGGCATGAGCCTCAAAAACGTCGGCGGTAATTTCCTCGCCGCGGTGAGCAGGCAGGCAGTGCAGAACCATGCAGTCGCTGTCGGCAACCTCCATAAGCTCTTTGTTAACCTGATAACCCTCAAAGGCGGCTTCACGGATTTTCTTTTCTTCCTCCTGACCCATTGACGCCCAAACGTCGGTAAGCACAACATCGGCGTTCTTGGCGGCTTCCTTGGGATCGCGCACAATTTCAAACTTATCGCCGAACTGCTTTCCGAATTCCAAAATGTGTTCGGGCGGCATGTAGCCCTCGGGACACGCCGCGGAAAAGCTCATTCCGGTGCGAAGCGCGCCTACGATAAGCGAATTCATCATATTGTTTCCGTCGCCGATAAAGCACATCTTAAGACCTTCAAGCTTGCCCTTGAACTCACGGATTGTCATAAGGTCGGCAAGCACCTGGCAGGGGTGACAGTAGTCGGTCAGGCCGTTGATAATCGGAATTGAACCGTACTCGGCAAGCGCCTCAACCTCGCTCTGCTCAAATGTTCTTATCATAATCGCGTCAAGGAAGCGCGAAAGCACGCGCGCGGTATCCTCAACAGGCTCGCCTCTGCCGATTTGCAGGTCGTTCGAGCTTAAAAACAGCGGATATCCGCCAAGCTGAGTCATGCCGACCTCAAAAGAAACTCTGGTTCTTGTGCTGGACTTCTCAAAAATCATGCCAAGGGTTTTTCCGGCAAGCAGTTTGTGTTCTATGCCGTGCTTTTGCTCGTATTTGAGCTGGTCGGCAAGGTTCAAGGTTTTCATTATCTGTTCCGACGACCAGTCCTCAAGCTTTAAAAGATGTTTCATTATTTACACTCCTCTAATGTGGATTTTAATATACTGATTGCTTCGTCAAGCTCCTGCTTTGTAATTGTCAGCGGAGGCAACATTCTAAGCAAGTCCTTCGCGGTAATAATCAAAAGTCCGTTATTAACGCATTTTGCGGCAATTTCATGAGCGTCGCCGTCGATTTCAATGCCGATCATAAGTCCCATGCGGCGAACGCTTTTTACCGCGTCAAGCTCCTTAAGCTTTGATTCAAGGTATTCTCCCTTTAAGTTAACCTCGTTTAAAAATTCTTCGTTCGCAATCCTGTCAATTACGTAGTTTGCGCCTGCGCACACAACGGGGTTAGCTCCGAAGGTTGTGCCGTGGGTTGACGGCGACATAACGTCCTTAAGCTTGTCCGAACACATGCATACACCGATGGGCAATCCGCCGCCCAAGCCCTTTGCCGCCGTTACCAAATCGGGTGAAATGCCGTAGTTTTCATAAGCAAAAAGCTTTCCGGTTCTGCCTGCGCCCGTTTGAACCTCGTCAATTATTACAAGGACGTCGCGTTCACGGCAAAGGTCGGCAAGCTCCTTTACGTATGCTTTGTCAAGAATATTAACGCCGCCTTCGCCCTGAATAACCTCAAGCATAACGGCGCAGGTTTTGTCTGTAAACGTATTTTTCAGCGCGCCGATATCGTTTGCCTCGGCATACGCAAAGCCTTCGGTAAAAGGAAAAAAGAAGTTGTGGAAAACATCCTGACCGGTGGCGGAGAGCGTTGTCACGGTTCTGCCGTGAAAGGAGTTTTTAAGTGTAATAATCTCATTTCTTCCCTTGCCGTATTTGTCAAAGCTGTATTTGCGCGCGATTTTGATGGCGCACTCGTTTGCTTCCGCTCCGCTGTTGCCGAAGCACACCTTTGACATGCCCGTCAGACGGCAGAGCTTTTCCGCGAGGTCGCTTGCCTGCCGGCTGTAAAAATAATTTGACATATGCTGAATTGTTCCTGCCTGCTTTGCGACGGCATCAACCCAGCCCTCGTCGCAGTAGCCAAGGCTGTTTACGCCGATGCCCGAGCTGACGTCAATGTATTTTTTGCCGTCCTCGTCATACGCTGTCGCGCCTTTTCCGCTTTTCAGCGCAACGTCATACCTGCCGTAGGTGTGCATTATATATTTTAAATCTTTTTCTTTTGTGTTCATGCTTATCCTCTTTCGTTGTTGAATGAAAAGACAAATACGTCGTCACGCTTCTCAAATCCGAAATCACTCCAAAAATTCTGCCCTGTTTCGTTGTTTTGGTAGCAGAAAATATGAGTTTTGTCAATCCCGTCGGCAGCTATGCAGGCAATTGCCTTTTCGGCAAGCTTGTGACCTATGTGCCTGCGGCGGTATTCGGGAAGCACCGCCATGTGGTGAATAAAGCCGCGTCTGCCGTCGTGTCCCGCAAGCACGGTGCCGACGATTTTACCGTTAATTACCGCGACCTGACTCATGCCCTTGTTGCGGTTGAGGTAACGCTCGATTTGACTGCGTTCGTCGGCATTTGAAAGCGCGCGCTTTGTGGTGATTTGCCACATGGCAAAAATTTCGTCGTAATCGTCAATTGTCATCGGTCGAATTTCCATATACCCATCCTTAAATCAATAGAACATTGTTCCGATACCTTCGTCGCTGAACAGCTCCAAAATAATTGAATGTTCAATTGTTCCGTCAATGATGTGCGCGCGGTTTACGCCGTTGCGCACGGCCTCGACGCAGCAGTCGATTTTCGGAATCATGCCGCCCTTGATAATCCCGTCCCGCTTAAGCATGGGAACTTCGCTGACATTTACCACGGGAATAAGCGATTCGGGGTCGTTGACGTCCTTCAAAAGACCTCTGATGTCGGTCATTAAAATCAGTTTTTTAGCATTCAGCTTCGCGGCGATTTGAGCCGCCGCCAAATCGGCGTTAATATTGTAAACATTACCGTCATAGCCTCCGGCAACGGTGGCCACAATAGGAAGATAACCGTCGTTTATCGCCATTTCAATCGGTTCGGGATTAACCTCGCGGATTTCACCGACAAAGCCTAAATCCGCGGCGCCGTTCACAAGCTTGTCCGCCATCAAAAGCCTGCCGTCCAGACCGCAAAAGCCAAGCGATTTGCCGCCGTGGCTTTCAAGCAGCTGAACAAGGCTTTTGTTGACCTTGCCCGCAAGCACCATCTGCACAATGTCAATGGTTTCACGGTCGGTAACCCTCATTCCGTTTTCAAACTTGCTTTCCTTGCCCACGGCGTTCAGCATTGCGTTGATTTCGGGTCCGCCGCCGTGAACCAGCACAACGTTTATTCCCACAAGCTGCATCAAAACGAGGTCGTTCATAACAGCCGATTTAAGATTTTCATTTATCATGGCATTGCCGCCGTATTTTACGACAATGGTTTCGCCCGCCCATTTTTTGATATAAGGCATGGCCTGAATTAAAACCTTCGCTCTATTTGCGTTGTCCATACATGTCACCTTCGGTCACAGTTCACTTAACCGTGAACTTAAAATTATGTTCTGTAATCACCGTTTATTTTAACGTAATCATATGTCAGGTCGCAGCCGTACGCTTCGGCGCTGCCGTTTCCGTCGCTCAGCTTCACGATGATGTCGATTTGATTTTCAAGCAAAATTTCCTTTGCCTTGTCCTCGTCAAAGCAAAGTCCGAAGCCGTCCCTGCAAACAAGAATTTCGCCCTTCGCGCTGCGGTAAGAAACGTCAATTTTCTTTACGTCAACCTCGGCGCCGCTGTAGCCGATTGCGCACAAAATCCGTCCGCAGTTTGCGTCCGCGCCGAACATTGCCGCCTTTACAAGGCTTGAGCAAATTATGCTTTTGGCTATTATTTTAGCGTTTTTTTCGTCCTTCGCGCCGCACACACTGCACACAACAAGCTTTGTAGCGCCCTCGCCGTCGGACGCAAGCTTCCTTGCGACCTGCTTAAACGCGGCTGTCAGGGCTTGCGTAAACGCCTCGTAAGCTTCGTTCTTTTCGGTGATTTCGACGTTGCCCGCCAAACCCGAAGCCATAATTGCCAGAGTGTCGTTTGTGGAGGTGTCCCCGTCAACGCTTACCATATTATAGCTTACATCGGCGGCCTGCGCAAGCGCTTCGCGCAGCATTTGGGCTGAAATAGCCGCATCGGTGGTAACAAACGAAAGTGTTGTACCCATGTTGATGTGAATCATGCCGCTGCCCTTCGCTATTCCGCCGATTGTCACGGTTTTGCCGTCAAGCGTAAGCTGAACCGCCCATTCCTTTTTTACGGTGTCGGTTGTCATTATCGCTTCCGCGGCGTTTGTTCCGCCGTCCTTTGACAGCGTGCCCTTCAGAGCCTGCACTCCCTTTTCAATAGGTTCAATCGGCAAAGCCTGACCTATTACGCCCGTTGAGGCTACAATTACGTCGTCCTCGTTAATGCCCAAAGACTTTGCCGCCAAAGCGCACATTGCCTCTGCCTTTTCATATCCGTCGGGATTGCAGGCGTTGGCGTTGCCCGAATTGACTATAACCGCCTGAGCCCTGCCGTTCGCAAGGTGCTTTTGAGTTACGTATATCGTGTCTGACTTAACCAGATTTTTTGTAAAAATCGCCGCGGCGCTGCACTGCTTTTCGCAGCAGATGATTGCGAGGTCGCGCTTGCCGTTCTGCGGCAAAAGCGGCTCGTTTTTGAGCGCCGCCTGACTTGCGTTCGTATACGCTTTTACTCCCGCGCATACTCCGTTTGCGGTGAAACCGAGCGGAGAAGTTACAGAGCCTTCAATAAATTTAAAATCATTCATAGCTTATCCTTATATCGTTTAAAACGCGGGCGGAACAATTACCAAGCCCGTTTTTTCGTCAATGCCGAAGATGATATTCATATTCTGTATTGCCTGTCCCGCGGCGCCCTTAACCATGTTGTCAATCGCCGCGCAGGCGACAAGCTTGTTCGCGCGACTGTCGTGGTGGATTGAAATGTCGCAGAAATTCGAATACCTTACGTTGTGAATGTCGGCGCATTTGCCGTCGTCAAGCAGGCGGATAAAAAACTCGTCCTTGTAGTAAGCCTCGTAAGCCGCTCTGATTTGCTCAAAGGTAACGCCCGGCTTGATGTCGGCGTAAACCGTAGCCAAAATTCCGCGGTTAACGGGAAGAAGGTGCGGAACAAAGGTTATTGTTACGTCCTCGCCGCTGAGCCTTGAAAGAGTTTGCTCAATTTCGGGAGTGTGGCGGTGAGATGCCACCTTGTAAGCGTGAAAGCCCTCGTTAAGCTCGGGAAAATGGTTTCCCTGCGTGGGCTTTCTGCCCGCGCCGGTAACTCCGCTTTTGCAGTCGCAAATAATTCCCTTTGTTTCAATAAGTCCGTTAACGACAGCCGGCGCTATGGCAAGCGGCGAACAGGTTGTGTAGCAGCCGGGGTTGGCGATGAGCCTTTTTCCCCTGATACTGTCCCTGAAAAATTCGGGCAGTCCGTAAACGCTCTGCTCGTGCAGCTTTTTGTCCAAAAACGTGCCGCCGTACCATTCGGTGTACTCGTCCTCGTTCTTCAGGCGGAAATCCGCGCCGAGGTCAATAAACGCCTTGCCCTTTTCCATGCACTTAGCCGCAAGCTCCTGGGAAAGTCCGTGGGGAAGCGCGGCAAAAACAACGTCGCTCTTGTCAACAACGGCGTCGCTGTTTTCACAAACCATATCGTTTAAAAATTTATATGACGGGTAAACGTCGCTTAAAGCCTGTCCCTCAAAGGAAACCGAGCTTATTGCGGCAATTTCCGCTTCGGGATGAGCGTAAAGCAAACGCACAAGCTCCGCTCCGGCGTAGCCTGTTGCCCCTACAATACCTGCTTTTATCATATTAATCCACATGCCGGTGCG
>DOUO01000034.1 GCA_003520555.1 Oscillospiraceae bacterium | reverse complement strand
GCAAAGATTGTCTACTTTTTATTAGATATTAGTATTAAATCTGCCGATGAACCGGTCGGGAGTTCCGCCGTGCGAAAAATCGATTTTAGCCGGGATTTCACTGATATTTTCGGTTTCAAAAAACGCTTTTGCTTCATTTATTCCGCCGTAAAACGCAAGCTGAGCCGAGCCTTCGCGCGAGTCGGTCGCAAGCACGGCGATTTTTGTAAACGCGCCCGCCGTGTCGTCGTCGGGATTTCCGTAAGGCACGGCGATTATGATTTTGCCGCGGCGCGAAAGCTCGCGCAGAACCGCCGCCTGCGAAGCGTAAACTCCGGTGTCAATTACAAACACCCTTTGAAAACCCACAAGCTGACACGCTGCCTCGGTTTTTTGTCTGTCGGCGGAGCTCAGACGGTTTACGCGCACGGACTCAATTGGCTTTAAGCCGCTGCCGCCGAGCACCTGTTCGGCTCTGAGCTTAATTTCCCGGCGGGTGTAGTCCCTGCGGTCAAGCCACAGCGAAGCCGCTTTGTACAAATTTTCCCTTACGGTCGCCTTTCTGTCAAGCGGATAAAGCCCGGACACGCAGGCGATTTGCGTTTTTACCGCCTTGGGATTTTCGTAAAGGTTCTGACCGTTGAGCAGCAGGCTTCCGTCGGTTCTTCCCTCCGCCAAAAGCGATTTTACAAACGCCGTTTTTGCCTTTTCGTCAGCGCCGATAACAAGCACGCGTTCGCCGCTGAGGGCGGTGAACTCAATATTTGAAAGCACGTTTTTGCGGCCGAAATCCGCGGTACGTTTGTTGATTTGAACCTTAAGGCTCATCGCGCGTTCGCCGGGATTGTTGTAGATAATAAGATTGCCGCAGATTATAAGCGTTGTGCCGCCCGCCTTGATTACGTCGTGGTCAAAAACCGCCGCGCTTCCGTTTATTTTTCTGCCGTTTACGCTGATACCGTTTGAGCTGTTGTTGTCAAAGATTACCCTTGAAGCGCCCGAACGCCTGATTACGGCGTGTACGCGCGACGAGGTGCCGTCCGTCAGGCGGATGACGTTGTTGCCGCCCCTGCCGATGGTGATGTTTGCGTATCGTCCCACATCGGTCACGCGCCAGCGTTCGTTGGGCGATACGCTGCGGAAAAACACCATTATTACCGCTTCGGGGTGCGGCATATTAAGGTTTCGGCGGTCTATTCTGATTACGTCGCCGTCGCTTAAGCGAAACGCCTTTGAACCGCGTTGGTTATAACGCGCAAGCTGAGTTCCGTTTATGAAGGTGCCGTTAAGGCTGTTGTTGTCGATATAGTAATATTCTCCGCTTGCGTCGTCAAAAACAAATTCGCCGTGACGTCTGCCGACAATCGCGGAATCCGCAAGAATGTCGCAGAGCGTTCCGTCGTGACGTCTGCCGAAGGTCATGCTGCCGCTAAGCTGCAAAACCCGGGGAACGCAGCGCTTGTCGATAATAAGCAGCGCCGCCTTGCGCACCGGCGCGGAGGTATATGCAACCGTTTTTTCCTGCTCCATACAATAACCCCATCAAGAGTTTTTTATGCTTTATTATAATTTTACGCCCAACGGCCTGCCTTGTCAATAAATAAGCAGAAATGTAGTTGATTGTTACAAAAAATTAATTTTTCGAATATTCGGGGTTTGTCCGTGCCGCAAAGGAAAAGGCGCGGTTTTCACCACGCCCTTGAATGTATTAATGCTCGCACTTGTTTTTCATCGGACAATCGGCGCAGCCGCAGCCGCAGGTCGACTGACCTTTTTTCTTTTTTCGAATAAAGTTAGCTATGATAAGAGCTATGACCGCCGCCACAATGAGTCCTACGATAATAGTGCCGAGGTTTGCGGTTAACCAATCCATAATCAGCCTCCGTCAGTTATTATTTTGTTTTCACCTTAATTTTAAGGGTGCTTGATTCCTTATAAGGCCTTGCAAGCATGTAAACCACAAAAACGATTACGGCAATCGCGAAGATAAGACCTACAACATTTAAGTTGCCCGTAAAAATTGAGCCTACCTGGAAGATTACCAGGGATACCGCGTACGCGAGCACGCACTGGTAAGCGATTGCGAACAGAGTCCACTTGGCGGAATTCATTTCCCTTTTGATTGCGCCGATTGCCGCGAAGCACGGAGCGCAAAGAAGGTTGAACGCGAGGAAGGAATACGCCGCAAGCCTGGACATGCTTACAAAGTCAAGCACGCCGAACACGCCTACTACTTCTTCCTTGGCGACAAGTCCCATGATTGTCGCGATTGTGGCTGTGGAATCGCCGAAGCCGAGCGGTACGAAAATCCACTTCACCGCGTTGCCGATTGCTCCGAGGACGCTGTTTTCAAGCTCCATTTCCGTGCTGAAGCCAAACACGCCGTTTACCCAGCCGAAGGTTGAGCCCATCCAGATGAGGATTGATGAAAGCAGGATGATTGTGCCTGCCTTTTTGATAAACGACCAGCCGCGTTCCCACATCGAGCGAAGGACGTTGCCGATTGTGGGCAGGTGGTAAGCCGGAAGCTCCATAACAAAGGGAGCGGGGTCGCCCGAGAACATCTTGGTTTTCTTGAGCATAATGCCGGAAATTACGATTGCCGCCATTCCGAGGAAGTACGCGCTGGGAGCAATCCACCATGTTCCGCCGAAGAGCGCGGTGGCAATCATTGAAATAATAGGAAGCTTTGCTCCGCAGGGAATGAAGGTTGTTGTCATGATAGTCATGCGGCGGTCGCGTTCGTTTTCAATTGTACGCGATGCCATAATTCCGGGTACGCCGCAGCCGGTGCCGATGAGCATCGGGATGAACGATTTGCCCGAAAGACCGAATTTGCGGAAAATTCTGTCCATTACGAAGGCGATACGCGCCATGTAACCGCAGCTTTCCAGGAACGCAAGGAAGATAAACAGCACAAGCATTTGCGGCAGGAAGCCCAAAACCGCGCCCACGCCGGCAACAATGCCGTCCAAAATAAGGCTTTTAAGCCAGTCGGCGCAGCCTATGCTGTCAAGGCCTTTTTCAATAAGAACCGGAATTCCGGGAACCCAAACGCCGTATTCGGCGGGGTCGGGAGCTCCTTCAATGATTTCGTCAACCCTTTCGGTGAATTTAAAGCCGAGGCTGTCAACAGCCGAGCCGTACATGTCGTAATTTTCGCAGAAGCCGCCGAAGCTCGGTTCCTTGGCGGTGAAATCCTCGTACAGGGTTTTTGCAGCGGTTGTCTGACCGTGCGACTGAATTTTTTCCTTTTCGGCAGCCTGCTTAAGCATTTCGCCGATATCCTTTTGATTGAAGAAATGTTCAGCGCCGTATTTTTCGTTTACCTCGTCATATTCGGCGTCGCCGATTGCGAAAAGGTGAAAGCCGTCGCCGAATACGCCGTCGTTTACCCAGTCGGTAAACGCCGTTCCCACGGTGACAATTGACACATAATAAACAATGCACATAACAAGCGCGAAAATAGGAAGCGCAAGCCAGCGGTTGGTTACTATGCGGTCAATTTTGTCAGAGGTGGACATTTTCGCCGCGTTTCTTTTTTTGTAGCAGCCCTTTATAATTGAGGCTATGTAAACATAACGTTCGTTTGTGATAATGCTTTCCGCGTCGTCGTCAAGCTCGGTTTCGGCACGCTGAATGTCCTTTTCAATGTGATTAAGCTTTTCCTGCGGAATGTTCATTTTTTCAAGCACCTTTTCATCGCGCTCAAAAATTTTGATTGCGTACCAGCGCTGCTGTTCCTCGGGCATGTCGTGGATTACGGCTTCCTCGATGTGAGCCAGAGCGTGCTCAACAACGCCGCTGAAGCTGTGCTGAGGAATGGTTTTTTCGCTGTTAGCGGCTTCAATTGCCGCTTCGGCGGCTTCGGTAATGCCCTTGCCCTTAAGCGCGGAGATGGTGACAACCTTGCAGCCGAGCTGACGCGCAAGCTCCTGAGTATTGATTTTGTCGCCGTTTTTTTCAACGACGTCAATCATATTTACAGCCACAACAACCGGAATTCCAAGCTCGGTCAGCTGAGTTGTGAGGTAAAGGTTGCGTTCAAGGTTTGTGCCGTCAACCAGATTTAGGATAGCGTCGGGGCGTTCGTCAATAAGATAATTACGCGCCACAACCTCCTCAAGCGTGTAAGGCGACAGAGAATAGATGCCCGGAAGGTCGGTTATTACCACGTCGCTGTGCTTTTTAAGCTTGCCTTCCTTTTTTTCAACCGTAACGCCCGGCCAGTTTCCAACGAATTGGTTTGAACCCGTAAGCGCGTTAAACAGAGTTGTTTTGCCGCAGTTTGGGTTGCCTGCCAATGCGATTCTTATGCTCATACTTATTCATTCCTCCTGTTAGTTGCCGCTAACCAAGCGGCATATCAACATCTTTACAGATTTTTAATACGGATTTTTAATACATAAATACATATTGAAAGGCTTATTCAACCTCAATCATTTCGGCGTCGGCTTTCCTGAGTGAAAGCTCATAGCCGCGAACGGTGATTTCAACGGGGTCGCCGA
>DOUO01000130.1 GCA_003520555.1 Oscillospiraceae bacterium | reverse complement strand
CCATATTTCGTGACAAAAATATCACACTCCTAAAACGTGAAAAAACCCGATAAAATCGGGCTTTTTCGGGGATATATCTTTTTTGCATATCCTTTATGGTGGAGGTGAGGGGAGTCGAACCCCTGTCCGAAAAACGCTTGCCAAGACTTTCTCCGAGCGCAGTCAGTGTTTTACAATTCCCTTGCCGTCACGCCCGCTGACAGGCTTAACGGTTCGGTAGCTCCTGCTTGATGACACGGCTCAGAGCGCTTCCGTGTTCACCTTTACCCCTGTTCGACGCTCCATATGCGGTCGGGGTACTCCGCACGGGAACGAGCTGCTTTAAGCAGCTAATGCAACTTTATTGTTGTCAGTTATTTTTAAGTTGCGGATTTTATGGCGGTTCCGCACCGCCGCTCGCTTATCAAGGTTTACATTCCCCGTCGAAGCCTTTACACCCCCATATGAGCGAAGCTGAGCTTCGCGTTTATGTGCGACTGCGCATGTTTTTAATATCTTCCCTGTTCCTTCATCGCGCGTTCAATGTCGCGCTTTGCGGTGCGCTTTGCCATGTCCTCGCGCTTGTCATAAAGCTTTTTGCCTTTGCACAAGCCAACCTGAACCTTAACGCGGCTGTCCTTAAAATATAGACTTATGGGAATCAGCGAATAACCGGTCTGCTTGACCGTACCGTAAAGGCGGTTGATTTCTTTTTTATGCATGAGCAGACGGCGCACGCGCATTGGGTCGCGATTAAAGATATTTCCGTGCTCGTAGGGCGAGATGTGCATGCCGTTGACGAAAATTTCGCCTTCCACTATTGAACACCAACTGTCTTTAAGGTTAACTCTGCCCTGACGAATTGACTTAACCTCTGTGCCGCAAAGCTCAATACCCGCCTCAAAGCTTTCCTCGATAAAATAATCGTGGTGAGCTTTTTTATTTTGCGCAATTGTTTTGAGTGAAGCCATTAGATTTCATTCCTGCCTTCCAGCGCTCTCGCGAGCGTGTATTCGTCGGCGTACTCCAAATCGCCGCCCACGGGGATTCCGTAGGCAAGGCGCGTAACCTTCACGCCCATCGGCTTTAACAGCTTTGAAATGTAAAGCGCGGTTGCGTCACCTTCAACGGTCGGGTTTGTAGCCATTATGACCTCGCTGATTTCTTCATTGCCAAAGCGCGCGAGAAGCTCCTTGACGGTAAGGTTGTCGGGGCCGACATCATTGAGCGGAGAGATTGCGCCGTGAAGCACGTGGTACACTCCCTTAAACTCATGAGTGTTTTCAACAGCCGCGGCGTCGCGCGGAGTTTCAACAACACAAATAACGCTGTGGTCGCGCGCCGGGCTTGAACACACGGGACAAAGCTCCTTGTCGGTAAGGTTGCAGCAGCTTGAACAATAGTGGATTTTGCTGTGGGCGTCAACAACGGCGCGCGCAAGCGCTTCCGCTTCTGTTTTTGACAGATTGAGAACATAATATGCAAGTCTTTGCGCGGTTTTGTGACCGATGCCCGGCATTTTTTCAAAATTGTCAACCAAATTTTCAAGCGGAGCAACGTTATACTGAGCCATAATTAAAACATTCCCGGAATGTTAAGTCCGCCTGAAATACTGTCCATTTTTTCTTCCTTTTCCTTTGCGGCGGCTCTTAACGCTTCGTTTGCCGCTGCCATTACAAGGTCGGAGAGCATTTCTACGTCCTCGGGGTCAACGACCTCGGGCTGAATTTCGACTTTTGTAAGCTCCATTTTGCCGGTTACGGTAACTTTAACCGCTCCGCCGCCCGCGGCTGCTTCATATTCCTTGGATTCAAGCTCCGCCGAAGCCGCCTCCATGTCGTCCTGCAGCTTCTGAGCCTGACGAGCAAGCTGCTGAATGTTGTTAGCTCCGCCGTTTCCGTAACCCTTGGGTAATCTTGCTTTCATATTAATAACTTCCTTTCGTTTTTATTCCTCAATGACCGTAACGCCGCTGTCCTTAAGCTGTGCCTTGAACTGCTGCATCGGGTCTGTTTGTTCCTGTTTTTTCTCCGGTCGCCTGTAAGGACCGAGACGGTATATCCTGCCCGTTGTTTCTGTTATAATTTCACGGATTTTACTGCGCTGACTGCCGTGACGAAGCAAGTCGAACGCCAACTCGTTAGTTGTATCAATAAGCAGGTAATTTCCGCTTTCATAAGCCGATGAACCTGTAAACGCTGCCGCGATTGTACGCGAAACAGGCTTTAGATTTTCCACGATTTCGACCCATCCCGGAAAAGGCTTTGCGTTGCGGTATATTTCCTCGACATTTACATTTTGCTGTACACGCGCCTGTTTTTCGGGTTCGGGAGCGGGTTTTACGCTTTGCTTCGGCTCTTTCCCGGCCTTTGGCTGTTCCTTAGGCTTTACCGCGGGCTTTTCTGCTTCGGGCTCCTTTTCCAAAGGCAGCTCACGGGTATTTTCCTTTGTTTCGGTTTCGGGCAAAGGCTCCGTCCGCTGAACGGTAATTCCGCGTTTTACCGCTTTTTCAAGCGCGGTTATACGCGCCGCGACCGCCTCGTTTGTGACATCGAGTTCAGGTGAGCAAAGCTTTGCCATTGCCATCTCAAGTTCAATTCTGTCGCCTGTGCCGTGTCCCATGCGTGTGTACGCGCGTGAGAGCACATCCATATAATACACTATGTCGGCAAGGGAAAGATAATCGCTTTGAGTTTGCGCCTGCTCGAATTCATCATCGGACATCACAAGAATTGAGCGGGGATTACGCACCGATTTGATAAGCATAAGAGCACGGAAATGTGAAATAAGCTCATCGCACAGGCGCGACATATCCTTTGATTCCGAATAAAGCTCGTCAATTTTTTCAAGCGCGCGGGCAACGCCCTTGTTTATTACGCAGGAAGCAAGGTCGTAAATATAATCCTTGCGCGCAAGTCCCGCCGCGTTCCTGACAACCTCCTCATCAATAACCATTGAGTCGGACATACAGCGGTCAAGAAGCGAAAGCGCGTCGCGCAGAGCTCCGTCGGCGATTCCGGCAATCAACATCGCGGCGTTGCCGGAAAGCTCGGCTTTTTCACGGTTGGCAACATATTGCAGACGTTCGGCAATTGCCGAAGGCGGAATACGGTGAAAATCAAACCGCTGACAGCGCGAAAGTATTGTCTGCGGAAGCTTGTGAACCTCAGTTGTGGCAAGTATGAAGATAACATGCTCGGGCGGTTCCTCAAGCGTTTTCAAAAGCGCGTTAAAGGCTTCGGTAGTAAGCATGTGAACTTCGTCCACAATGTAAACACGGTAACGGCATTTTGAGGGTTTGAACTGCACCTCGTCAATAATATCGCGGATGTCGTCGATTTTGCGGTTTGACGCCGCGTCCATTTCCACAATATCCATAATGCTGCCGCTGTCGATTCCGCGGCAGATTTCACATTCGCCGCAGGGATTTCCGTTTTGCGGATTAAGACAGTTTGCCGTCTTTGCCAATATTTTGGCGCAGGTGGTTTTGCCGGTGCCGCGCGAGCCCGTAAACAGGTAGGCGTGATTAAGCCTTCCGCTTTGGATTTCATTTTTAAGTGTGGTTGTGATGTGCTCCTGCCCCGAAACGTCGTCAAAGGTCTGAGGGCGCCACTTGCGGTACAGCACCTGATACATGGACTCACCTCCGCAAAATTATAAAAAACAAATGCAAGCCGCCAGCCGAAAACGGCAACCGTACAGATAAGTGAACGACAGACTTACTGCATCGCATCCCCGAGAACACTTAATGCTGCTCGCTTCCGCGCCTGACATGATTCATGACCGGGAATCGTACAGGGCCTGTCGCTCGCTTATCCACACCGTGGACGGCTTGCGAACAGTGTTATTATAACATATGGCTTTGATAAAAGCAAGTGTTTCTTTTCGACGGATCCCGTCAATGCGGAAAACGTTACAGCGGATTTGTGGGGGGCGACATTTATGACGCCCCGTAGCAGGGCATGATGATCTGCTCCGCATTTGGGTGACGTTGATCGGAAAGGTTTCGGGAGGGGCAAGCCCCTCCCCTACACGAAACGTTACAGCGGATTTGTAGGGGGCGACATTTATGACGCCCCACGACAGGACGTTGGATCACGCACCGCGTCGGTTGAGGAAATATAACGTTACCGTAGGGACGATCATCGATCGTCCGGCACCGCAGGTGCTTTTCATCCCTATCTACGGTTTCCGCTATCCTATTCGCCCGTCATTCTCGGATGACCAATTGAGGAGCTGTCCAAATCTTTGATTTGGCTAACAGCTCCCATG
>DOUO01000036.1 GCA_003520555.1 Oscillospiraceae bacterium | reverse complement strand
GAAGTAATAAAATAGTCAATGCGCCATCCGGCGTTCTTCTCCCTTGCCTTAAAGCGGTATGACCACCAGGAATATACTCCTTCGGTATCAGGATAAAAATATCTGAATGTATCGGTGAAGCCGCTTTCAAGCAAAACAGTCATCTTGGAACGCTCTTCATCCGTGAAACCTGCGTTTTTGCGGTTTGTTTTTGGATTTTTAAGGTCAATTTCCCTGTGGGCAACATTTAAGTCGCCGCATAGAACAACCGGTTTTTTTGCGTCGAGACGCTTAAGGTAATCGAGAAACGCGTCCTCCCAGGTCATTCGGTAATCAAGCCTTTTGAGCTCGTTTTGAGAATTTGGAGTGTAACAGGTAACTGCGTAAAAATTTTCAAATTCCGCGGTAATTACCCTGCCCTCACGGTCGTGCTCCTCAATTCCTATTCCGAGGGAAACGCTTAGGGGTTCCTCTTTTGTAAACATAGCCGTACCGGAATAGCCCTTCTTTTCGGCGTAATTCCAGTACTGATAATATCCGGGAAGATCTAATTCAATCTGTCCCTGTTGAAGCTTAGTCTCCTGCACACAGAAGATATCGGCGTCAATTTCATTAAAAAAATCGGTAAAACCCTTGGTTACGCAGGCTCTGAGTCCGTTTACATTCCATGAAATAAATTTTTTCATAATTCCACTCCTTCTGTTTCTAAGTATACTTGATAACGGCATTTTTCGCAAGTGTTTTGAATACATTTTGTTGAGGTGGTATTGTGTTAGGATTGTTGGGCTTTTTGAGTCAGTACGTATACTTTTTTATACTTCATGTATGCGGAGGAGGTTCATTTCCGAAGCCGCTGAGCCAAAAACAGGAAAAAGAATATCTTGAAAAGGCGGCGCAGGGCGACAATTACGCCAAAAACAAGCTTATTGAGCACAATTTAAGACTTGTTGCTCACATAATCAAAAAATATTACGGCGTGAACGCCGAACAGGACGACTTGGTTTCAATCGGAACAATAGGTCTGATTAAGGCGATTAACACCTTTAAGCCCGACAAAAACATACGTCTGAGCTCATATGCCAGCAGATGCATTGAAAATGAGTTATTAATGTATTTCCGGAGCATGAAAAAGAGCGCGCAGGACATATCGATTAATGAGACCATAGACACCGACAAGGACGGAAATCAGCTGACGCTGCTTGACATTATGGCAGTTGACGACGATATAATTGACAACCTTGACAAAAAGCTGA
The DNA here is from genome assembly GCA_003520555.1 of Oscillospiraceae bacterium. Classification (GTDB taxonomy): domain Bacteria; phylum Bacillota; class Clostridia; order Oscillospirales; family Acutalibacteraceae; genus Ruminococcoides. The sequence continues at coordinate 22,620 of DOUO01000036.1, read as the reverse complement.
ATATTAAAAAGCTCGGTCAATATATTAATGAGGAGCTTGACGACCGCGAAAAAACCGTAATAGTATTGCGATACGGTTTGAACGGCAAAAAACCGGTTACACAAAAACAGATAGCAAAGCTGATGAATATATCAAGGTCGTATGTAAGCAGAATTGAAACAAAAGCGTTGAAAAAGCTCAGGAAACGCTTTGATAACAGCTCTAATCTGTAAACTCCTTTTAATAATACCTTGAAAAAGCTCTTATAAAGATATATAATAGTTTTGTTATGTATATATGAGGAGTATTATTATGGAACGTGAAAGCTTTAAGTCGCGATTGGGCTTTATTTTGGTAAGCGCCGGCTGCGCAATCGGAATAGGAAACGTATGGAAGTTTCCTTTTATAGCCGGACAAAACGGAGGCGGAATTTTTGTTCTGATATATCTGTTTTTCCTGGCAATTATGGGTATACCTATACTGACGATGGAGTTTGCCATAGGACGCGGAAGCCGTAAGAGTATTGTAGGCGCTTACAAAACACTTGAACCTAAAAAAAGCAAATGGCATATTCACGGATGGCTGTGTATTGCGGGATGTTACCTTTTGATGATGTATTACTCAACCGTTTCGGGCTGGATGGTTGATTACGGATGGAAATTCGCGTCAGGTCAGTTTGAAGGAATCAAAAGCGCCGACGAGGTTTCAAACATTTTCGGCAGTATGCTAAGCGACCCGTGGGAGCTGATACTGTTCACCGCCATTATGGTTGTAGGGGGCTTTTTTGTATGCAGCATAGGTATCAAAAACGGCCTCGAGCGAGTAAACAAGTTTATGATGCTTGCGCTTCTTTTGCTGATTATTATTCTTGCGTTTAACAGCCTTACGCTCAGCGGCGTTGGCGAAGGTCTTAAGTTCTACCTTATTCCCGACATGAACAAGGTTAACAAAATAGGCTGGATTAATGTAATCAGCTCCGCAATGAACCAGGCGTTCTTTACGCTTAGCTTAGGCATTGCGTCGATGGAAATCTTCGGAAGCTATATGAGCAAGGACAACACACTTCTGAGCGAATCGGTCAGAATTACGGCGCTTGACACATTTGTGGCGATAATGAGCGGACTGATTATCTTTCCTGCGTGCTTCAGCTTCGGGGTTGAACCGGGTGAAGGTCCTTCGCTTATTTTCCTTGCGCTGCCAAATATTTTTCTGCATATGCCGGGCGGACGAATTTGGGGCACTTTGTTCTTCCTGTTCATGAGCTTTGCAAGCTTTTCAACAGTTACCGCCGTGTACGAAAACCTTATTTCAAGCAGTATGGATAACTTTAAATGGAGCAGGAAAAAATCAACCGTTATCAACTGCTTGTTTATGCTTGCGGCGTGTCTTCCCTGCGTTTTCGGATTCAACATCTGGAGTGATTTTCACATTATAGGCGGTCTCGGAATGTTGGACAGCGAGGACTTTATTGTCAGCAATATTCTCCTTCCGTTGGGAGCTCTGCTGTTCCTGATGTTCTGTACAACAAAAAGAGGCTGGGGCTTTGACAACTATCTTGCGGAGGTAAACTCGGGCAAAGGCATGAAGCTTAAAAAAGGCTTTAAGATTTACCTTAAATATGTTTTGCCGCTGCTGTTGGGATTCATTTTTGTTTACGGCCTGATAACCAAAAATTATTCGGGTTAACCTGAGCCGATAAATAATTTATTACAGAAGCATATAAAAATTTCAGGGTTCGGAAATGTCCGAACCCTGTTTTATGTTATATCAAATTGTCAACAACAGACTTTAATTCTTCTAAAGAATATAAACAATTAAGCGCGGAAAGCATCGCGTTTGTGCTCAGATACGACGGCATGTTAAGCTGTTTTAAAAGCTTTTGACGCAAAACTGCCGAGTTTTCGGTACCGGTTAGACCGAGCATATACAAATCAGTCTTTGAAATTACAGGTTCGGGCGCGGATTTTTCACCGATAATTGTTGCTCCGCAATTCTTCACGGCGTTCAGGATAATTTCATCCGTAACGCCTTCAACTCCGAGCAAACCTTCTTTGCTTTTTTGCGCCTTGCGTTTTTCCTTACCTGCTATCTGCGGAATATAACAATGCTTTATCTGCTCCTTCGGAACAGCGCCTTTCAGAAAATTGCGAATTATAAAGCCTGCGCCGTCGCTGTCAGTAAGCACAAGAATACCTCGGCTTTGAGCTATCCGGCGTATTAAGCTTTGCTTTTCCCTGTCTGAAAAAATGCGGAAGCCGTTTGTTTCTATTATCGGCGCGTCTATTAAACCGCTCAGCTTGATTTTATCGTATCTGCCCTCAACAATTATTGCCTCACGGATTTTCAGCATCAGGCTCTGCCCTCCCTTGTTATCAGCAGCAGCCTGGCGATAAGCTGTTCAAGATAAATTCTTTTGTCAACTGAGGTTGACTTCATTGCCAAATCAGCTTCAACAAGCGCGTCAAGGCATTTTCTGAGCGCCTGAGTGCTTACCCGCGAGGTTGAGTTCGCGGCGTTTCTGAGCGTAAACGCGCGCTTTTTGTATTCAAAGTCTTCGGCAACTCTCTGCTGATTTACTCCGCATTCGTTAGCGACACGCATTCGGTACGCGTCTACAAAAGTACCCGACAGCACATAAAGCATTGCGATGGGTTCTTCCTTTTGATAAAACAGCAAATCGAGCGCGGTGAAGGCTTTGTCACCCTGTCCGCGTATTACGGCGTCTGACAGCGCAAAAATTTTTGTTTCAAGATTTACTGTCGCCAACGAGTTTATATCCTCAAGGGTAATTTCCTCACCCGAAGCGTAAGCGCTGAGTTTATCCACCTCGTTTTTGAGCATATTGAGGTCGGTTCCGCAGCTCGCAATAAGCTTAGAGGCGTTGATGTGTGAAATAAGCTTGCCGTTTTGATTTGCCCACTTTGCTATATATCTTTCAAGGGTGTTTTGGTCGAGCTTGTCAAATTCAATAACAGAGCCGTTTTTTTCAGCTTTTTTAATTATAGAAGAAAGCGCGGCTTTGTTTTTCTTCGGGATGTATGACGGCATTGAGATTATTACGACCGAGCCGTCAATTTTTTGCGCAAGAATTGTTTTAAGTCGGTCAATGGTATCGGCGTCCATTGAGTCCAGAAAAACATCTGTAATTAAAACACAGTTGTACTCGCTCATAAACGGCACTATTTGAACCGACGCCGCAAGCTCATCAAGATTAATGTCGCCGGAAAACTTGTGAAAATTGAAATCCGAAGGACTTTTTCCCGCTACCGCCGTGACAAGCATTTCAGTGTAACGCTTAATAAACATCTGTTCGGTGCCGTGAATTACGTAAATCGGCGAGAATGATTTTTGTTTTATATGTTTTTTTAAATCAGCTTCAGTGATTTTCGGCATTTTATTCTCCGTTACATTTTATTTTTATTGTTTCGCAGTTTACTCTGATTAATGAATCGCATACGCCTTCAAGATCGGACAGGTGCTTTTGAAAAGTTTTTTGCGAACCCGTAAAATACAAATCCGTGCAGGTAAGCAATTCGCAATTCGCGGGTACCGAAGCGGTAACAATTATATCCGCCGCGCGCATATTTACCGGAATTTTGGAAATGTCGGTTCCCGTGGTTAACAGCAGAACAGATTTTCCGTCGGTTTTCAGGTACTGACATGAGAAATTGTTATAGGCGTAAACCGAATTAACCGCGCCCGGCAAAAGATTGCTTTTGGTTATAGTATACGGTTCACATAATACGCAGTCGGCATCTGCCGCGGCGCCTTTATTATCATACACTAAAGTTTCCTGTACGTCAAATTCCGAGGTAAATCTTTCATAAAGGCTTGAATAATATTTTGTCTGCCTTGGAACTACAAGATAATCAATGGTATCTGTCTCCGACAAAAGCGATTCGCAAATCATTTTATAGCTTTTATTTGTACCTCCGCAGCATAAAACAGAAACGTTGCTGTCGTTATTGACCGCCGCAATCATTCCGGCGCTGTCGCAGTTAACGGTAAGATATGTGCTTTTGTCCCTGAACATCCGGGTAATGCTAAATCCGGCAAGCAGTGTAAGCGCCGAAAGAAGGATTACCGGCACGGGATAGCGCGCTCCCTTTTTGCGGTATCTCCACATAAAATACGCTCCTATTGCCAAAAGCACGGTAACCGCAATCCAAATGTAAAAATACGGCTTGTCCGCCTTTATGCTCGCGAACGGCAGACCGGCAAAAAGCTTAATTACAAATATCAAAAGCTTGCTGCAAAGCGCGGCTGCAAGCGCGAAAGGATTAAACGGATTAGGAATAAAGCAAAATACAACAGTAAGTAATGAACAGAACAACAAAACTGCCGCAAGAGGTTCCGCGAATATCGAGATAATTGCGGAAAGCGGAGAAATTTTACCGAAAGCCAAAACGGTTATCGGCATTATCCAAAGTGAAGCCGTTAACGAAACAGAGATAATCTGCAATACAAAGTTAACTATACGGTTGGCAAAATAATACGCAAGAAATCGAGGCGAACGCTTTTTGGCAATTTTAAGTTCAAACGCGCGTTTATTAAAGCTATTTAAGCGCAGCGCTTTAACAAGGAAATTATACAGCGGCGTCGCCCAAATAAGAATTCCGAACGTAGCGGCAAAGGACATCAGCAGACCTATATTTCCGACAGCGTAGGGATTGCCTAAAGTCAGCGCGAGCGCGGCCAAACCGAGCGAATTAATGCTGTCGGGCTGTCTTGAAAGATAGTATCCCAAGAGGATTATGAACTGCATTATACCTGCGCGAACTACCGACGGCGCAAAACCCGTAATCGCGGAATACACAAGTATGAAAGCCGAGGCGGAAATCAGCATCCATAATCTTGGCTTAAGCTTTTTAAATAAAAGCGTAAAAAGGCTTAACAGAATGGATAAATGCAAGCCCGATACCACAATTAAGTGGGACATTCCCGTGTTGCGAAAGGAATCATTTAAATCGTCAGTCAATGCAGATTTGTCACCCAACATTACAGCACAAATTACACCGTAATCATTACCCTTAAAGAAGCGTGACAGCTGCTCCTTAATCCAAACGCGCAAACCCACGGCATAGGAATATAAATTAACTTCCTTTTCCCCGGCAGGCTGAATTTCGAATTTATCGGAAGAATTAACAGACAAAAATATTCCTTCGCTTTTGTAACGGTCAAAGTCCGTTTGAGTTACGGTTAAACCGGCGCTGAGCTTATCAAATTCATCAAGATGTAAATCGTTATAGCTTCTGAACAGGATTTTCAGCCTTTCGTTTACACCGTTTACCGAATAAGTTTCAATAATATAATTTACTCCTTTACCGGAAAGCTGAGGTTCATCCGCAATATAACCTGAAATTTTTATTTCTTTATCGGAATATTTATCAATTACGGGATTATAAACAATATTCTGATAAAGAAATAAAGATAATACCGCACAAATCGCTGCAAGAGAAAGCACGACACAATTTGTAAAAAATTCAAAATCACGCTTTACAAGCCTGATGATAACAGCGGTTATAATTACAGATACTGAAATTACAACTATCACTGCCGAAATGTTAAAATAAAAAACGGCTGCAAGAACAGAAAGGTAAACTAATCCAATCAATCCAAGCAGCCGTTTCATATTTATTCTCCGTTAATTATTTCGTGAACACAGGCAGCGGTTCAAGAAAAATAATATCATCTCTGTCTTTTGCGTCGCCTTCGGCAAGAACGCACGCCTTGCCGACTACTTCGGCGCCGCATTTTTCCATGAGCTTTTCAAGCGCGGCAAGGCTTTCGCCGGTGGAAACAACGTCGTCAACAATCAAAACGCGTTTGCCGTTAAGATAATCAGCCTCATCATCGCCGAGATAAAGCTTTTGCTCATTTGCGGTTGTGATTGAATTAACCGTAACCTCGGTGCAGTTGCGCATGTAAACCTTAACACTTTTACGTGCAATTACATACTCGCGGCAGCCCTGACGAGCCATTTCATAACCGAGGGGAATACCCTTTGCCTCAGCAGATACAACAACATCATGTTCGGGACAGAGCTTTAAGAGCTCAGCCGCGGCTTTTTCCGTAACCTCAACGTCGCCGAACATGATAAACGCCGCGATGCTGAGATTGTCATTAACCGGATACAGCTTTAAATCTCGTTCAACGCCTGCGATATTAATATGGTAAGTGTCCATTGCGTCCTCCTTATGCCATTCCGCCGGCCATTTGAGTGCCGCCGAGAATATGGAAATGAATATGCTTAACGGTTTGACACGCGTCATCACCGCAGTTATTTACAATACGATAACCGTTTACAAGTCCGAGAGATTTGGTGATATGCGGAATTTTTGTGAATATATGCGCAATTACATCGGCATTGCTTTCATCAATTTTATCCGCACAGCAAATATGCTGCTTGGGCACAACGAGTACGTGCACGGGAGCCTGCGGCTGCAGATCGTGAAAAGCTACGATTTTATCATCTTCATACGCCTTTTTTGACGGAATTGAGCCGTCTATTATTTTACAAAAAATACAATCGTCCATTTAATCGTCCCCTAAATAATAATTTCATACAATTCTCTGTCAAAAAGCAGAAGTCTGCTTTATAATAAAGATTGGTATCAGTTAATAATTTAGTATTATTAACGCTTAACATAATTTTACATCATTTCAGCGGGAAAATCAATAGTAAATGCGCGGAGGAAACAGTTTTTTTGTTACCTCCGCGCAATATTACACGATTATATTTAATTCAGCTCTTTGCCAAATGCTTTGTAAACTCCGGGCTTTCAATTATACTTTCGTCAAGCTCCTTTGAGGTGTTTTGCTTAATAAGCTCATCGCTGTAGCTGTAGTACGCGTTGTAATAATCATAAGCCGAATTCCATTCTGCCTGACGGTTATCAGAAAGCTTTGAACCTTTGATACCGTATTTTTTACCGATAAACCCGGTAATATAATCTGTGAATTTACGTTGTCCGTAAACATTCAAATGGTCAAGATTATAAAAATCTTTTTCATAGTCAAGTCCGATTTCTTCACAGTTTTTTTCGAAATTCAGATACTCAAACCCGTATTCGGTAACTATCTGTTCAACGGTATTGCTTCTTTCACAACGGTCTAAGGTTCTTCTGGTAACAAGATGCGGGAATCTTGCGAATACCACATTATCAAGGTTTTTATCCTTGCAGAAACGCAACAGCTCTCTGAGCTTTTTTTCCGAAAGCTCGGTAAGCGGCTTTTTGTCATTAATGTCGGCAATAAAGTCGTTAACTACGCGCTGAGTAGACTGAAAGATTACCGTTTGGTTCATCATGCCCTTGAGATAATTGTAACCGCGCGCACGACCTTTGGCAATTGTGGAGATGAAGCCCATGTTGTCGCCGAGGTCTTTCCATGTGTCGTGGTATTTTATCAGCGGAAACAGATATTCTTCCTTATTTTTATCGGTGTAGCTGTTTACAAAATCGACCTTGTCAAAGCTCAACGGCGTATTGTCAACATAATTGCGGACATTTTCGTCCTTTACAACCTGCTCGTCGTTTGCGTAAACCGCGGAGTTAAGCTCGATTACAATAAGCTTTGGATTTTGATGCTTCAAAAGTTCGGTAAGCTGATATTTATAGCTCAGTATCGAGCTTGCCTGAGAAGCATAAAGGTAGCTTGTTACGCCGTTATTCTTGTAGGCGTAGCCCGGCGCCAGGTCGGAATAAACCTCGCTTGCGCCCATGTATACTACGTCAAGGGAATTGTTTTCCTCAAGATAAAACCCCTTGATTCTTTCCCGGTTATGGTCTGCGTTGCAAAGCACAAATTCCTGCAAAAAGCAAACGGAAAGACCAACCGCCAAAACCAGCGATAACAACTTTACCGATTGTTTGATAACTGTTTTAGCCCGCATTTTATGCTCCTGAAATTAGAGAATATCGTAGTTGTAGTCGATTTCAACAACCTTACCGTCCTTTACAAGGAACATAAGGGATTTGTCGCCGACCGAGTAATTGATAAATTTGCCGACCTTTTTGTAGTTGTTGCCGTAAACCTGAGTAACCTTGGATTCGCTGTCGCCTACGGAAACTCCCTTGGGTGTGCTTCCCGAAAGAAGCGTTACGGCGCAAACCTTATCTACGCCGTCAAAGGGTACGGCAAGAACGGTGAATCCGTTGTATTTATAGGTCTTGTCCTCGCCGACTCCGCGGCAGCTTGCTTCGGAAACAACTTCATTTGCCTTACCGAGTTTCGCAAGAACATTGCTCATATTTTCGTTGAGGGCAACGCTTTTTCCTTTAACTACCGCAACAAGGTCTGATTCTGAAAACGGACCGGAAACGGACTTCTGCGCGCTTTGCTTCTTTTCGGCAGCCTTGCTTGCTACACTGCTTTGAATTGACTGCTGACTGCTTTTAACAGAACTGCTTGCAACAGAAGAGCTTGAAGCCTTGCTTGAAGCAGCGGAAGATTTCTTTTCGGTTGCCTTTGTGGTTTCCTGAGCCTTTGTTGTGGCGGGAGCTGTTGTGCCGGCTGTTGTGCCTGCGGTTGTGTCGGCAGCCGCAGTTGTGGCTGACTGCGACGAAGTCGTTTCGGATTTATTTGAGCTTTCGGATGAGCCGCAGCCTGACAACATGGCCGCGCTTGAAATAACTAATGCCGATAGAACAATTGCAAAAAACTTTTTCATAATACTCTTCCTTTCTTGTTTATCAAATTTATATGTTGATCAGGATAATGTTTAAACCGCATTATCGTTAAGAATTATATCACATTATTTTTGCTTTATCAATAAATAAAACCAATAAAATTTAATATTCTGCAATTTTCAACATATATAAATATTTTATGATGAAAATATAGTAAAAAAGCGTGCGCGCACTGTGCGTGCGCTTTTTCAGCCATTGCTCGTGCGCGCGCAGAGCGCAACTGAGCGGGCATTATAATTATTTTTATTTGACAGGCATCCGATTATATTACTATCCATATATTTCGCTAAGCGCGATTAGCAAATTATATATCCTATCAAATAAAAAAGCAGCCGCTTAAGTCGACTGCTTTAAAATGCATAAATCTGCTTTATTTTTTTACGTGAATTTTCTTTTCTTCGCCTCTTAAAAGACGTTTTATATTATCCTTATGCTTTACCGTCACGAAAATTCCGATGATTAAAGCCGCGCAGGTTGATATAACTATGTAGCTTGCGCAAATGTGATTGCCGTACGGTAAGCGGTCAAAGAAAAATGTTGCCAAAAACGTGTAAGGACCGTACATCAGGGCTGATGTGATGCTTCCGACAGAGATAATTTTAGTAATTAAAAACAGAATAAGGAAGGTGGCGAGAATCATCAAAAATACTCTCCAGTCCTCGGTAAGCATAAGCGCCGCCGCGGATACAACGCCCTTGCCGCCTTTGAAGTGAAAATAAAGCGGAAAAGAGTGTCCGATTATACAAAAAATGCCCGCAAGGTATTTTCCGCAGTTCGCTGTCATTTCGACATATCCCGAATAATCATAGGGAACCGGAATAAACGAAAAAAGCCAGCCGCCGATAAGTACGGCTATTACACATTTTAAGGCGTCGCAAACAATGGTAATTATTGCGGGAACCTTACCTACGGAACGCAGAACATTTGTAAATCCGGCGTTTCCGCTGCCCATTTCACGGATATCCTTTTTTCCCTTTGTAAATGCCTTTGTGACAATTACGGCAGGATTTATGCTTCCCAACAGATAGGCGATTACCGGCACAAGTATCCAGCACCACCAGTTTGTGCGGAAGCTGTTTGCAATTATATTTAAGACGGGATCCATTACTTCTCTCCCCTTTCACGCACTATGATTCTTACAGGAGTTCCTTCAAGTCCGAACGCCTCGCGGATTCGGTTTTCCAAATAACGTCTGTATGAAAAATGGAAAAGCTCAACGTCATTACAAAAGAACACGAATGTAGGCGGCTTTACGGAGGCTTGGGTAACATAAAAAATCTTTAGCCTTCTGCCCTTGTCGGACGGCGGCTGAACTCTGGTTGTAGCCTGAGCGAGCAGCTCGTTAAGCATACCTGTTCTGATTCTGAGCGCCGCGTTTTCATTAGCCATTATGATATTTTCAAAAAGCTTGTCCAACCTCAAGCCTGTTTTGGCTGAAATGAAAACCTGCGGAGCGTAAGACATAAACGCAAAGTCAGCGTCAAGCTTTTTGCGAAACTCGTTCATTGTCTTGTCGTTTTTTTCAATTGCGTCCCACTTATTCACAGCCAAAATGCATGCTCTGCCGGCGTCGTGCGCAAGTCCTGCAACCTTGGTATCCTGTTCGGTAACACCTTCGGAGGCGTCAATCATAATTACGCAGACGTCGCTGCGCTCAATTGCCATTTTCGCGCGAAGTATGCTGTATTTTTCAATATCATCATAGATTTTGCTTTGACGGCGCAGACCGGCGGTGTCTGTAAAATTAAACTTGCCGTATTTATTCTCGATGAGCGTGTCAATTGAATCGCGTGTGGTTCCGGCGATATCAGATACAATGCAGCGTTCCTCGTTTGTGATTTTATTAATCAGCGAGGATTTGCCGGCGTTGGGCTTGCCGATAACAGCGACGTTTATTACGGTTTCATCATCTTCATGTTCTTCGTCAAAGCTTATAAACTCAAAGCAGCGGTCAAGCAAATCTCCCGTTCCGTGACCGTGAACCGCGGATACCTGAACAGGGTCGCCCATGCCGAGATTATAAAATTCATAAAAATCCATTGAAGGTTCGCCGATATTGTCGCATTTATTAACGCAGACAACAACGGGCTTACCGGACTTTTGAAGCATTTGCGCGACGTCAATATCTGTTGCGACCAAGCCGCTTTTCAGGTCGGTAACAAGAATAATTACATTTGCTGTATCTATTGCAAGCTGTGCCTGACGACGCATTTGCGAAAGGATTACATCGTCGCTTTTAGGCTCGATTCCGCCTGTGTCAACGACCATAAAGCTTTTACCGAGCCATTCGGCGTCGCCGTAAATTCGGTCGCGGGTGACACCCGGAGTATCGTCGACAATTGACATGCGCTGACCGATTAATTTATTAAACAAGGTGCTTTTGCCAACGTTGGGACGTCCGACAATGGCAATTACGGGTTTATTCATGCTTTCACCTTCTTATACCGGATAGAAAAACAGGGCAACAGCAAGCTGTCGCCCATCTTGTTCGATAGTTTAGATTAAGCGTCCTTCTGAACGATAACCTGTCTGCCGTTATACATACCGCAGTTGCTGCAAGCCTTGTGAGCCGCAGTAAGCTCGCCGCAGTTGGGGCAAGTTGTGAGTGTGGGAGCGTTGAGCTTCCATACAGTTGAACGTCTTGAGCTCTTTCTTGCGTGTGATGTTTTTCTCTTAGGTACTGCCATTACAAAGACCTCCTTATATGTGTGTTAATCTTCAATAAGCTGTTTTAAAATAGCGAGCCTGGGATCAATTTCCCTTCTGTCACAGCCGCAGTCACCATTATTTAGGTTTGCGCCGCATTTCGGGCAAAGTCCCCTGCAGTCGGGACTGCAAAGAAACTTTTGCGGAAGCGCCAGCAGGATGTCGGAAATGACAACCTCGTCAAGCTCAATAGTAAAATCAGGTGTTTCAATATAATCGTCGTTAGCCTCGTCAACCAGGGTTTGCGCAAGCTTATGAGTAAAGTGTTGCTCAACTTTGCGTAAAACCGTGTCCGAACAGCGGTCACAGCTGCGCTGATAATCATAGCCGCAATTAAGGTCAAGCGTTACAAGGCTTGCTCTGTTAAAGGCCGTTGCGGTAACAGTAACGGGCGATTTGAATGGAAAAACACCGTCAATGTCAATATCCGAGATGTCGAGCTGATAAGTAAGCTCTTTTGATTCGCCTTCGTTTAAAAAAACCGACTTTAATTCAAAAAGCATTGCCGCACCTCAAACCGGAGAATACTCCCCTCCGCATATACGCATATTAAAACGCTGTTTATTATTATACAAAAGGTTTTCTCCTTTGTCAACCGAAAAACACGATAATTTGAGGAGTTTTTTTATTTTTTACGGTATATATTGTGCTTTAATTCTTTAAAAGCAATTTAATTGCCGCGAAAATTTAGCATAAACAAAAAACCGGCGCAATCCAAAGACTACGCCGGCGTAAACAGTAAATATTAAAGCTTCTGGCAAACCGCGTTGATTGACTCGGGAATGTCAGCCTCGTCTGCAGAAATAAGAACAACAATGTTTGTTGATGTTGTTTCGGAAAGAGTTTGAAGCTCCTTTGTGAAGTCCTCAAGTCCTTCTACGCCTTCCTTGCAGATTTTGAAGGTTGAATCTACGAGAATATCGGTAACGTCATAGTTGCCCGCGCAAATTCCGCTGATAAAACCGTAAAGCATTTTGTAGCCTGAAACATCGTACTGGTCTGTGTCGATAAGTCTTGCCTTGTGAGTAACGTCATAGGTAAGCTTTGCGCCCTTTTCAATTACTACAACGTTGCCCGAAGAAGCCGCAACTGCCTCGTTAGCGAGCTGAATTAATTTTTTTGTCTTGCCGGTACCTTTTTTGCCGATAAGTAAAGTAACCATATTTATTACCTCCGTAATTTTTTACATTGTGAGATTAACCGAGTCTTGCCTCGAGCTCCGCCTTTTGATCCTCATATCCGGGCTTGCCCAGAAGAGCAAACATATTCTTCTTATAGCTTTCAACTCCGGGCTGGTTAAACGGATTAACGCCGAGCATATAGCCTGAAATTGCGCAGGATTTTTCGAAGAAGTAGATAAGGTAGCCAAGCTCTGTTTCATTCATTTCGGGTACGTTGATAACAACGTTTGGAACGCCGCCGTCATTGTGAGCAAGAACCGTGCCCTCAAAAGCTTTTTGATTGACAAAGCTCATTGTTTTGCCCGAAAGGAAGTTAAGACCGTCAACGTTTGTCGGATCTGTGCCGAGAGTAACCTCTTTTTTACATTTATCAAAAAGAACAACAGTTTCAAACATTGTGCGTCTGCCGTCCTGAATGTACTGACCAAGCGAATGAAGGTCGGTTGAAAAGATAACGCTTGCAGGGAAAATGCCCTTGTTATCCTTGCCTTCGCTTTCGCCGTAAAGCTGCTTAAACCATTCCGCCATCATCGTGTAGGCAGGCTCATAAGATACCATAACCTCCATTGTCTTGCCCTTGCGGTAAAGAATGTTGCGGATAGCAGCGTATTTGTAGCAGTCATTTGTCATAACATCGTCGTTGTCAAGCTCCTTTTGCGCTGTCTGAGCACCCTGCATAAGAGCGTCGATATCAGCGCCGGAAACAGCGATGGGAAGCAAACCGACAGCCGTAAGAACGGAAAAACGTCCGCCTACATCATCGGGAACGACAAAGGTTTCATAGCCTTCCTCATCGGCAAGAGCCTTAAGAGTTCCTCTTGCCTTGTCGGTTGTGCAGAAAATACGCTCGCGCGCGCCTTCCTTGCCGTACTTATTTTCAAGCATTTCGCGGAATACGCGGAACGCAATTGCAGGTTCGGTTGTTGTTCCTGATTTAGAAATCATGTTAACGGAAACATCCTTGCCTTCGCAAAGCTCCATAATTTCCGCAAGCGCGGATGAACTTATTGAGTTTCCGGTGAAGAAAATCTGCGGAGTATCCTTGCAGGTAAGGTTATAATTCTGCGATGTAAGAAATTCAATTGCGGCGCGAGCTCCGAGATAGGAACCGCCGATACCGATAACTATGAATACATCGGAGTTCTTTTTGATTTTTTCCGCCGCGGCTTTAATACGCGCGAATTCTTCCTTATCATAGTCCGTAGGAAGGTTGAGCCATCCGATGAAATCGTTACCGAGACCTGTGCCGTCATGCAGCATTTTATGAGCTGTCTTGACCTCAGCGGCAACACCGGCGTACTCATGCTCCCCGATAAACCCATTCAAATACTTATCTGTCAGCTTTGTAGCCATATACACTTTCCTCCATATGCTTTTGTAATCACAAATTAAATCAAGCCGAAATTATCCATGATTACGTTTATTGTTTTATTATACAACAGACTGAGGATAATTTCAAGTTGTTTTCGGCATATTTTTTATTATAGTGTATATTTTGAATTATATTTACATCATGGAATTATAATTACATTTGCAGCAATGAGTTCATTAAATAACCGAAAATCCTGCCGAAGCTTGTTTTTTCAACCGACTGCGCGGCTGTTATATTAAAATCAAGCTTCTCCTTTCCTATTTGATATGTTACCGTGCCGACCTTTTGCCCCTTTTCAACCGGAGCTTCAAGCTCATTCGGCGCGTCAATATTGACCTGTGCCTCATCAGCGCTTGCTTTATTTACAATTATTCCGCCCGAAATTTTACAGTCCAGCTTTACCGAGTCTGTCATTCCTCCGCTTACCTTTGCGGAATCCGGCAATTCTTTAGGAGGATTTAATTCTTTTACAGAATAATTAGAAAAACCGTAGTCAAGCAATGCCGCAGCGTCGGCAAACCGCTGTTTTCCCGTGTCGGCACCTAACACAACCGCGATAAGACTCATCTTATCACGCTCCGCGGTTGCCGAAATGCAACAGCCCGCGTCGTCGGTAGTACCGGTTTTAAGCCCGGTTATGCCGTTGTAGCTTTTTAAAAGCTTATTTGTGTTTACTATCTGTGTTTCGCCGTTGCGCAGCCAATCGAGCCAAATTGATGTGTAGTCAAAGATTTTTTTGTGCTTTACAAGCTCGCGCGACATTACTGCCACATCATATGCGGAGGTTATGTGACCGTCCTCATCAAGTCCGTTGCAGTTTTTAAAAACCGTGTCGTTCATTCCGAGAGTCTTTGCCTTTTTATTCATTTGATTTACAAAGCTTTCCTCGCTTCCGCATAATTTCTCGGCAAGCGCAACCGCGGCGTCGTTAGCCGAGGCAACTACCGTTGCCTTAATCATGTCGTCAGCTGTCATGCTTTCTCCCGGTTCAAGCCAAATATCGCTGCCGCCCATTGACGCCGCGTGCTCCGAAGCCGTAATTGTATCCCCGAGCTTTAGTTTACCGCTGTCAACAGCCTCAAAAACAAGTATCAGGGTCATTACCTTTGTGATTGAAGCGCAGGGACGCTTTTCGTGAGGATTTTTCTGATAAAGAATTTTACCTGTCCCCTGTTCCATTAATACGGCGGCAGGCGCCGACACAAGCTCGTTTTCCGCCGCGCTGACCGTGATAACAGGGATAACAATCAAAAGCAGCGATAAAAACACCGAAATAAAAGATTTTTTAACCATAAAATTAACACCTCATTCAAAAGGTATGAACGAGGTGTGTTTTTTATGTTATTCAATAAGGCAAACTGCGTGAGCCGATATGCCCTCAAGTCTGCCGGTAAAACCGAGTTTTTCCTCGGTTGTAGCTTTAACGCTGACACAAGAAACGTCAATACCGCACGCTTTCGCGATATTTTCACGCATTTTGGGTATGTGATGCATAAGCTTTGGCTTTTGCGCGATAACCGTAGAATCAATATTAACAACGCGAAAATTATTCTTTAAAAGAATATTGTTGACTTCACTTAAAAGCACAAGACTGTCCGCGCCCTTGTATTTATCATCGGTGTCGGGAAAATGCTTTCCGATATCGCCGAGAGCCGCAGCGCCCAAAAGCGCGTCCGAAATCGCGTGAAGCAGTACATCCGCGTCGGAATGTCCGAGCAACCCCAACTCAAAGGGAATTTCAACTCCGCCTAAGATAAGCCTGCGGTTTTCGGCAAATTTATGTACGTCGTATCCGTGCCCTATTCTCATGATTTGCTCCTTCTGCTTAAGATACTTTCGGCAATGATTATGTCCATCGGCGTTGTAAGCTTTATGTTTTCGGTACTGCCCTGAACAATTTGAATTTCAACGCCGAGATTTTCAATCAGCGAGCAGTCGTCTGTAAAGCTATCCAAATCATCTCCCGCTTTATCAAGCGCAAATTCATAAATTTCGCGGTCAAACACCTGCGGAGTCTGCACAGCCCTGAGCGTTGAGCGGCTTGGTGTGCTGACAATAACGTTTTCGGAATCAACAACCTTGATTGTGTCGGTCACAGTTGTGCCGAGGGTTGCCGCGTCTGTTTCAAATGCCTTTTCAATTACCGAGTTTATTTCTTTTGTAGAAATAAGAGGGCGGGCGCCGTCGTGTATCGCAAGGTATTCGGCGTTGGTACTAACGGCTTTTATACCGTTTTTAACGCTCTCTGCCCTGCTGTCGCCGCCGGCGACAAGAGAGGTGAGCTTTGTTATTGAGCTTTCCTCGGCAAGCGATTTTATCCTTTCGTAATCCTGTTCCCGGCATACGACAATGATTTCGCTTACCAAACCGCTTTGCTGAAAGGCGTTGAGGGTGTACTCGATTACCGGTTTGCCCAAAAGCGGTATAAACTGCTTGCTGTCCGCTGTTCCCATGCGGGTGGAGCTTCCTGCCGCAACAATGACTGCTGATACAAACTTAGACATGGTTCTGCCTCCGCGATAATTTGTGTCGGTTATATTTTAGCAAGTGCCTGAGTTAAATCTTCAATAAGATCGTCAACGTTCTCAAGACCGACCGAAAGACGGATAAGGTCGGGTGCTACGCCTGCTTCGCGGAGCTGTTCGTCGGAAAGCTGACGGTGAGTGTGGCTTGCGGGGTGAAGCAGACAGGTGCGCGCGTCCGCAACGTGAGTGGCGATTGTAGCGAGCTTTAAGCTGTCCATAAACTTAATCGCCTTGTCTCTTCCGCCCTTAACGGCAAAAGCAATTACGCCGCATGAGCCGTTAGGAAGATATTTTTTGCAAAGCTCATGATACTTGTTATCCTCCAAATCAGGATAATCAATCCATGCCACCTTGTCATTTTTACTGAGGAATTCGGCAATTTTAAGAGCGTTTGAGCAATGTCTGTCCATGCGTACATGGAGCGATTCAAGACCTGTGTTAAGGTAAAACGCGTTCTGCGGAGACTGGATTGAACCGAGGTCGCGCATGAGCTGCGATGTCGCCTTGGTGATATAGGCGAGCTTGCCGAATTTTTCGGCATAAACCAAGCCGTGATAACTTTCGTCCGGAGTAGTAAGTCCCGGGAACTTATCGGCATGCGCCATCCAGTCAAAATTGCCGCTGTCAACAATAGCTCCGCCGACGCCTACAGCGTGACCGTCCATATATTTTGTTGTGGAGTGGGTTACAATGTCAGCTCCCCATTCGATGGGACGGCAGTTTACGGGAGTTGCGAAGGTATTGTCAATGATAAGCGGTACGCCGTGCTTATGGGCGAGGCGAGCAAACTTTTCAATATCAAACACCGATACGGTCGGATTTGTAATTGTTTCGCCGAACACCGCGCGTGTGTTGTCTTTAAAGAGCTTGTCAAGCTCCTCCTCGGGCAAATCCTGATCAATGAAGGTTACGTCGATTCCCATCTTCTTCATTGTTACGCCCAAAAGATTATACGTTCCGCCGTAGATTGCGGAAGAAGCGATTATATGACTGCCTGCTTCGCAAATATTAAAAAGCGCAAAGAAGTTTGCCGCCTGTCCGCTTGAGGTAAGCATGCCCGCGACGCCGCCTTCAAGAGCGGCGATTTTTGCGGCCGCAAAATCGTTTGTGGGATTTTGAAGTCTCGTGTAAAAATATCCTGCGTCTTCCAAATCAAAAAGCCTGCCCATGGCGTCGCTTGAGGCGTATTTCCATGTTGTGCTTTGGTAGATGGGAAGCTGGCGCGCTTCGCCGTTTTTGGGTTCGTAGCCTTCATGAAGGCATTTTGTTTCAATTTTCATATAGTTTTAATTCCTTTCAAGAATAATATATCAGTTGAACAGACCTTTAATAAAACCTGTTATTGCGTCTGTGCCGAAGATAATAAGCGCGGCAACTATAATGAAGAGGATTGCCGAAAGTATTTTTACGGTTGTGCGCTTTGCCGGAGGCATGTCCTCAAACTCTTCCTGCGCGTCGTCGCCGACGACCTTTACCTCGCCGTCAGGCTTAATCGCGCCGATGCCTACGCAAATATCATATGCCTTATCATACGCGGAAAAAGGCACAAGAATATCGCGCCACGAGCTGCTGAAGCCCTTGATTGATTCGGGCGCTGTATCCTCCTCTTTTATTATGCTGTCGTTGGGAATTCCGTTGCTTGTAAGCGCGGTTTGAATTCGTTCGCGCTCAAAGCCGTCCGCTGAAATCAAATAAACCGGTGTGTTTTGATCGGTAATATCCTCAAGCGGTTTTCTGTTTTTGCAGTTTGAGCAGTACTCCTGTGAATCCTCAAAGGTATGCTTGCATTTTTTACAGAATTTCATATTATTCTCCGTTTTTCATATTATTATTAAATTCATTTTAGCACAAATTAACTTTGGTATCAATACCCAATTGTCATTAAATTAATTGAAGGCAGCCCTGACCGTAGGCCCCGGCTGCCCTGAATTACATTATTGAAGAAATCATCCGATAATCGGTTGAATTTGTTTGCCTCCGAGAGCGCTGATTACGCTTTGCTCCAGTTTGCCGAAATCAGCCACAAGCGAATTTGGCTTTTTTACGGGATTGTCCTGCTTAAGGGGCACAAAATAGATGTTTTTAGTGTTTAAAAGCCTGCCGATGTTTTGAGCGGAAGCACCCAAAGCGTCGTTTGTGGCTGCGCAAATAAGCAAGGGCTTAAGCACGCGCAGGTGCGACTTTGCCGCCATTGTAACCGAAGTGTCGGTTATTCCGTTTGAAAGCTTTGAAAGGGTGTTGCCCGTACAGGGAGCGATAACAAGCAAATCGCACATGTTTTTCGGCCCGATGGGTTCGGTGTCGGCAATAGTTTTAAGCACTTTTTTACCGGAGATTTTTTCTGCGGTTTTTATCATATCCTCAGCCTTGCCGAATCTTGTATCGGTAGTAAAAGCGTTTGCGGACATAATCGGAATTATGTCAAATCCGCTGTCCTTAAGCTTTTGCATTTGCTCAAAGGCTTTTGAAAAGGTGCAAAAGGAACCGCACATGGCAAATCCTATGGTTGCCTTTTTCACCCGTTCACCTCCTTTTCAGGAAAGTTATTTCATGACAGTATAGTGTAAACCGTGTTTTTTATTATTTCTCCCGCCGCCTTCGGACTGTATTTTCCCGGTAAGGATAACGCGCGGTGCGCGTCAATACCGAGGGCGTTTGCCGCCTCAAAATCAATTCCGCCCGGAAGCGACGCGAGGTCTATAAAAAGAGTATCGGGGCAGGTGTTTTTCAAAACGTTTTCGGTAAAAATCAGCGAAGGAATTGTGTTGAATACAATGTCGATATTTTGAACGCCGTCAAGCCGGGAGGTATTTTTAAATTTATAACCCAAGGCTTCAATATACGCCTTATCCGTTGAGCTTCGCGCGCAAACGGTAACCCTTGAGCCGAGAGACTTTAAAAGCCCTGAAAGGATTTTTCCTATTCTTCCGAAGCCGGCTACCATGGTTCTGCTTCCGGCAATTGTACCCTCATATTCGCTCATCGCGCGCAATACGGCTCCTTCGGCAGTCGGAACGGCGTTTAACACCGCAAAATCGTCACGGCGGGCATAGTCGTACACATTTCCGGCCTTCAGCTCCGGATAAGCTCTTAACAGCTTGTCAGCCATTCCCGCAAACACGGGCTTATTTATAAGCGTCCGGATTAAATCGTCGGTAAAGTATAGCTTATCCGAAGAAAACGGAGTATTTAAGCTTCCGTCCCCGCGTATGCACGGAAGCGGCATTATTACCGCGTCGGCATAATTGATTGCGGTGGGAACATCAGCCAGGGTTATCGCGCCTATACTTAAAAGGCTGTCAAAGCCGCCCATGATTACACGAAATCCGTCGCGTACAAGTGAATCCGCCAAAAACAGCTGCCGTTTGTCGCCGCCTATTACGGCGAAGGTTTTTATATTGCCGATAGCTTTCATATGAACACCAACCAAAATAATCTTTACAATTTTATAGTATTCATTAAAGGCGTAAAAGTGATAAAAATACCGCCGCAGAATGAAACCGCGGCGGCTGATGATTTATTATTTTAGAATTTATCGGCGAATGCTTTGAGCTTTGCTTCGCTTTGTCTGCCGTTCAGGATTTCACCCTCAACAATAGTCGCGTTCGGCGCGCTGGGCTGCAAACCCGCAACAGCTTTTCCGAAACCCGATCCTCCTGAGGTTGCAAACAGTACTATCTTTTTTCCGCTGAAATCGTAAGCTTCCAAAAAGCTGTTTATTATTGTAGGAGCAACATACCACCAAATCGGAAAACCCACAAAAACGGTATCATATGAGGCTATATTCGCGTCTGTGTCGGCAAGCGCCGGACGTGAGCCTGAGTCGCGCATTTCAAGCGAGCTGCGTGAATTTTTATCCTGCCAGTTGAGGTCGGCTCTTGTATACGGTGTTTCGGGCTTGATTTCATACAAATCCGCGCCTGCGGCCTTTGCAAGATTTTTTGCTGCCAGCGCGGTTGTGCCGCTTGCGGAAAAATATGCTACTAATTTTTTACTCATGTTTATTCTCCTTTACACAAACTGTTTTTTTCATATCGTTACTCCGTTTTATGAAAGCTTAAGACCTTTTATCCATCCATCAATATCGGACGAGCTGCTGAGGCGTTCGCCCTCAAGCCAGTTGCCGCTGCCTGCGTTTTGAGCCAGGTTAGTTCCGCTTGAGCCTATTCCGGAGCCGCCCGAGGTGCAAAACGGAACAACGGTCTTTCCGCTGAAATCGTAACTTTCAACGAACGTATCCATTATGCGCGGTTCTTCTCCCCACCAGATTGGATAACCAACGAAAATTGTTGAATAGCCGTCAAAAGAAATCTTTTCACTGCCGATTTCCGGACGTACGGATTTGTCGTTCTGCTCCTTTGTGGTGCGGCTTTCCTTATCGTTCCAATTTAAATCCGCCGTGGTATAAGTTTGAGCCGCGAGGATTTCATAAGTATCTGCATTTGTTATTTCGGCAATTTGCTGAGCGACTCCCTTTGTTGTGCCGGTAGCCGAAAAGTATACAACTAATGTTTTGTTGCCGGCTGTGGTTGTGCTGCCGACGCCTGACTTTTCTTTTTCGGCAGCTTCGGTTTTCTTTTCCGTTGTTGCCGCCGCAGTTTCATTTTGCGGTTGCGAGGACGATTTGCTGTCCGCAGGCGCATTGCCGCAGGCGGAAAGAGTAAACATCAGAGCGATTATAAATAAATATGCCAACAGCTTTAATGCTTTTGAATCGGTATTTTTAGTCATAGAAAACTCCTATTTTAATTTATAGTATTCTTTTGAATCAACTGCCTCGAGCCATTCTGTTGAAGCATTGTCGCCGTCAACTTCAATCGCAAGATGCGAAAACCATGAATCGGGCGCGGCTCCGTGCCAGTGCTTAACTTCAGGAGGAATGTTGATAACCGTTCCGGGAGTAAGCTCAACGGGCTCTTTGCCCCATTCGCGGTAATATCCGCGACCGCCTACGCAAATCAACATTTGTCCGCCGCCGCTTGTCGCGTGATGTATATGCCAGTTGTTCCTGCAGCCGGGCTCAAAGGTTACGTTGAACACAGGCACCTGCTGTGTTGAAACAGGAGCAAGATAGCTTTGTCCGACAAAGTATTTTCCGTAAGGATTTGGTTCTCCCACAGGAAAAAATATTGAATTTTCATACTTTTCTTTCTCACTTTGCGCGTCGCTTTCTTCGTTCCACACTTCCTTGGCAAGACGGAAAACCGCCCAGCCCTTCGGCCATCCCGCGTACATTGTGGCATGGGTGATAATCGCGGCGATTTCTTCCTTTGTAACGCCGTGTGCCTTGGCGTTTTGCAAATGATAAGAAAGGGAGGAATCTGTGATTCCGCTTGCCATCAGTGCGACAATTGTTATAATACATTTTGTTTTTACGCTGATTGCTCCTTCGTTCCATACCTCACCGAACAACACGTCGTCGTTCAGATGTGCGAATGTCGGCGCAAAATCGCCGAGCTGATTTCTTCCTGCAGTTTGAACAATTTTTTCTGACATTCAGTTTCCCTCCTTGATTTTTTGTTCGCCTGTAGTCCAGACATGCTTTTTGTTTGCGTTTTCACGCTTATTTTGTGCCATTACGCCGGCAAGCGGATGAGGAACATACGGTTCCTCAAGGTAATTAATTTCTTCGGGACTGAGTTCTAAATCAACCGCCTTTGCAGCGCCCTCAATATGGTGCAGCTTGGTTGCGCCGGCTACCGGAGAGGCAACCTTAGTGAGCAGCCACGCAACGGAAACTTCCGTCATGGTCACTCCGCGCTTTTCAGCTGTTTCGGCTACGCGGTTTATTATGACTCCGTCCTGACGTGAGGTTGCGTCATACTTAAATTTTGCGTAAGCGTCCTCAGCCGCGCGCTTGGTGTCATTTTCTCCGGGTTTGCGGGACAAGCGTCCGCTTGCAAGCGCGCTGTACGGGGTTAACGCGATGTTTTCCTCAGCGCAGTACGGAACCATCTCGCGCTCCTCCTCACGAAAAATCAGGTTGTAATGTCCCTGAACAGATATAAATTTTGCAAAGCCTTCTTTTTCGGCAATAGCGTTTGCCTTAGCAAGCTGCCAAGCAAAGCAGTTCGATATTCCGATATATCTTGCCTTTCCTGCTTTTACGACGCGGTTTAACCCGTCAAGGATATCATAAAGAGGCGTGTTCCAGTCCCACATGTGAT
>DOUO01000019.1 GCA_003520555.1 Oscillospiraceae bacterium | reverse complement strand
AATTTATATTGCCCGCTCGATTTGCCGCTTTGCGGCAAGAGCGATGGCTGATTATAACATAAAACGGTTAACAGGGTGATAAATATGAAACATGAAAAATTCCGCGCGTGCGTGCTTGCTGCCGCGATAATTATTCCGGCAATGCTGTTCTCGGCGTGTTCGTCCGCCCCCGAATCTTCGTATGAACAAACCAAGCCTTCGGCCGCCGTCACAACTCAGGCGGCAACAACCGCTGCCGCGCCTGAAACAGAAGCTGCTTCAACCGCTTCCGAAAAAAAGGAAACAAAGCCTCAGAACTCCAAGCCGAAAAAGGTTAATGCAAAACTCAACAAGGTTGACGGCGGCATTATAAAGGTAAAATCAATTAAGGCCGGCGAGGATAAGCTTGAAACCTCAGCACGCACGGTTGAGGGAATAAAGGTTGAGCTTGAATACGAAATTGTTGACAAAGGTCTTAAGAAAAAAGGCGTTGACAGCTTCGTTATATCCGTACTTGATTCAAACAAAAAACCCGCGTTTAATAACATGGCGAGCAAGGCCGATTCCAAGTCGCTTTATACCTTTTTTCCAAGCGACATAAAATCAGGCGACTATATTATTAAATTTGATATGTCAAGCGACGTAAAGGAAAACGTTTCTTACATTTATATAACGCTCACCAACGGATAATCAGGAGGCTAACGCATGAATATTTTACTTATTAACGGAAGTCCGAAAGGCGAAAAAAGCAATACCTTAAAGCTTTCAAAAGCCTTTGTAAGCGGCATTTCGCAAAGTATTCAAGCCGTATGCGATGAAATCACCGTAAAGGACATGGATATCCGTCCCTGCCGCGGCTGCTTTGCCTGCTGGAGCAAAACTCAGGGCAAGTGCGTAATTGATGACGAAATGAAGCAGGTGCTTGAAAAAATCCTGAACGCCGACCTTGTTATCTGGTCGTTCGGCCTTTATTATTTTAACGTTCCAAGCGTCTTAAAGACGCTGATTGACCGCCAGCTTCCGCTCGCGCTGCCGTTTATGGACAAAAGCAGCTCGTCCGGTTCGCACCCTGCGCGTTATGATATGTCGGGTAAAAGGCACGTCGTAATTTCAACATGCGGTTTTTACACCGCGAAAGGTAATTATGACTCGGTGAACTCAATGTTTGACCATTTTCTCGGCAAAGACAGTTATGAAAGAATATACTGCGGTCAGGGCGAGCTGTTCCGCGTTCCCGAGCTTCACGGCAGAACCGACGAATATCTCGGCTTTGCGCGTAAGGCAGGCGAAGAATTTGCAGCCGGCGGAATAAAGCCCGAAACAAGAGCAAATTTGAACACTTTGCTGTTTGAACGCGAGGTTTTTGAAAAAATGGCGGACGCAAGCTGGGGAGTAGAGAAGGAGAGCGGCGAAAAGATTGACGACTCATTAAGCTTCACAAGGCAAATGGCGGCGCTCTACAACAAAAACTCATATAATGGCGACAAGGTGCTTGAAATGGAATATACCGACATAGGTATGCGTTATCAAATTTTGATGAAGCGCGACGGCAGTGAGGTTATATCGGAAAATTTCAAGCCCTACACAACAAAAATCGAAACGCCTCTTACGGTATGGAAGGACATAGCTTCCGGAAAAATATCCGGCACTCAGGCAATGGCGCAAAAGCTGTACCGCGTCGAAGGCGATTTTGAGATGATGATTAACTGGGATAATTATTTCGGCTCTCGGACAAAAGTTTCCGCTCAATCCGGCGAAAGGGCGGAAAAGAAAAAGAGCACCAGCCTGTTGGTTTTGCTTGTTCCGTGGATAACCTTTTGGATTGCTGCTTCAATTGATATGTACGCCGGCGCGTTTATCGCTATAGGAGTGTGCGCGCTGACGGGATTAGTATTTTTTCATTTCCGCAAAACTATTTACGATGTTATAACAACAGCCGCGGTAACGGGTTTTTCGGTGTTGTTGCTGCTGACAAATAATCCGCAAATCGTACTTCCGATATCTTACCTTGCGTTCGGCGCAATGTGGTGCGTTTCGTGTCTGTTTAAAATACCGCTTACCGCGTGGTACTCAATGAACAGTTACAACGGTGAAACCGCGCTTGAAAATCCGCTGTTTATTCGCACAAACCGCATACTTACCCTTGTTTGGGGCGTGCTTTATCTTCTTACGGGCATGTGGACGTTCCTGCTTACCGGAACTTCGGCTGCACCGTACCTTGTTTTCATCAATAACGCCATGCCTATACTAATGGGAATTTTCACAAACCGGTTTCAAAAGTGGTATCCCGCGCATTTCGCGGCAAAATAAAGAGGACGACCATGCGGTCGTCCTTTTAGTTTACAAGCATAATCCAACCTATTTCAAGGCTGATAGCCATCGCAATTAACACGTCGCGAATATAATGCGCTCCCGCAAGCACCCTTGAAGCGCCAATCAAAACCGAAATAAGTATCATAATAATTCCCAGCACCGGGTTAACCGAATAAAACGCCATAGCAATAATAAACGTGCTTGCGGTGTGTCGACTCGGCAGGCTTTTTCCTTTGGTCTTTTTTTCAAAAACAGATTCAATCCCGTAGTATTCATACGGACGCGGTTCATTGATTATCGCCCTGAAAACGCTCGTGAAAATCAACACTCCCAAAGGAAACAGCATAATCTCCCAAAAGTTGTCGCGCATGTAAAAGAATGTGTACGCCAGCAGTCCGGCGTATGAAATAAAAACAACGTTGGGCAAATATTTATATATTACCGCGAGCCAAAATCGGGCTCTTTTATTTTCCTTAAAAAACGCGACTGTGCGCGCGTAACGTTCCTTATTCATACAATTATAATAGCACAGCGGCTAAATAATTTCAACCTTATATTTTTCAAACAAATAATCAAGCTCAATTATATACGCCAAAATCTGCGGCGCCTGCATCAGCTGCCCGTACCATGGCGTTTTTACGCTGCTTGGGTTTTCAATAATCAGCTCAATTTGGTTCGTGTTTAACAGCTCGGTAAGTTGATTTTTCTTTTTAAGAATTATTTTAACCCTTTCGGCACAAATATTAAAATATTCCGGGTTGTGCGTTTTCGGGTAGGGGCTTTTCTTGCGCCAAACAATTTCCTTTGGCAGAATGTCCTCAAAAGCCTTGCGCACAATTCCTTTTTCTCTTCCGCCGTACGCCTTCAGGTTCCACGGCATGTTGAACGCGTAGTCCACAAGCCTGTAGTCGCAAAACGGAACCCTGACCTCAAATCCGCTGTACATCGAACACCTGTCCTTGCGTTCCAAAAGGCATTGCATAAACCAGTAAAAATTCAGCGCGAACATTTCGCGCATACGGCTTTCAAGTCTGCTTTCGCCCTTAAGCTTCGGCACGGCCGAAATTGTGTCAAGGTATCGCTGGCGCGCGTATTCTTCTCCGTTTTTAAGCACGCCGCTTTTTAAAACCGAACGGCGGATATCAAGGCTCGGCGACCACGGAAAGCAGTCCTCAAACAGTATTTCCTCATTGAAATACCACGGATAACCGCCGAAAAGCTCGTCGGCACATTCGCCCGAAAGCGCAACTGTAAAGTCATTTTTCAGTTCGCGGCAAAACAGCAACAGCGAAGAATCCACGTCAACATATCCCGGCAAATCGCGCGCTTTAACGCTGTCATAAAGCGCGTCCGCAAGCATGGCGTTGTCAAGCACAACCTCGTTGTGCCGTGCTCCGGCGTTCTTTGCCATAAGTCGGATAAAATCGTAATCGGGCGTCGGCTGAAACTTGCTTTTTCTGAAATACTTTCTGTTGCCGCTGTATTCAACCGAAAAGCTGTCAACCCTGCCGAGCTTGTGCGCGCGTCGGTATTCGGCGGCGGTTTTTACAATTATACTGCTGTCAAGTCCGCCCGATAAGAAGAAACACATAGGCACGTCGCTTACAAGCTGTCTCTCAATTGCGTCGGTCAGCAAATACCGTGTGTTTTCAATTGTTTGCTTTTCATTGTCGCCGTGTTCATGCGCCTCAAGCGAAAAATATGTTCTGCGCCTCAGCCTTCCGCCTTTGTATACTGCGCATTCTCCCGGGTTTAGCTCATGTACGCCCTTAAACACTCCGCATGACGGAGTTCTGGCGGGACCGAGGAAGAAAATTTCATTTAGCCCCTGTTCGTCAATTTGCGGCTTAACCACTCCGCTTGCAAGCAGCGCCTTTATTTCGGACCCAAACACTATTCCGTTGTTGTATTCACTGTAAAAAAGCGGCTTCACGCCAATGCGGTCACGGCACAAAAACACGCTTTTGTCGTCGCTTCTGTACAGCGCGAAGGCAAAAATTCCGTTCAGCTTTTCAGGCGCGGCTTCGCCGTACAGCACGCAGGTTTTCAGCACAACCTCGGTGTCGCTGTGTCCTCGAAAATGAAATCCGTTTGCTTTAAGCTCCTCTCTGAGCTCCGGCGCGTTGTAAAGCTCGCCGTTATATACAATTACATATGTTACTCCGTCGTGACTGACCGCCATGGGCTGCTTGCCGTTTTCACGGTCAATTACCGCAAGCCTGCGATGAATCAGCGCCGTGCCGTCGTTAACGTAAATACCGTTTTCGTCCGGACCGCGTCTCTCCAGGGTTTTTGACATTTCATTAAGTGTGTTTATTCTGTCAATCATTTTGCTGTCCTTTTCAATCCATCCTGCAATTCCGCACATAAATTTACCTCCGTTAATTGCTAAACCTTTTTTATGTTTTTAACCGATATCAAAAAGCAAATCGCTACCGCAACAAGCATTGCTCCGGACAGCAGATTTCCGCCGAAAACTTCCCCGAAGGCTCTGCTTTGCGTTGAAAACACCTGCACGGGCACCGGTATCATAAACATTAAAATATGGGTAAAAAGCGCGGTGAGCAATCCTTGTATAATTCTGAAAACGAAAAATAACACCTTGCTCACCTTTACTTTTCCCAAGGCGGAAAAAATCTGAAAATGCACGCATATTCCGCCGAAGCCTGCGGCAAAGGCAATTGCGTCAAGCGGCATAACGCCGCTCAAAAGCCCGGCGGCGGAGCATACCTCAAGCGTTAATCTTATTCCCTGCATTGCGGTTTTGCTTTGCACAATGCCTTCGCAAACGGACAAAAACGTGCTGAAAACAATGACAAAGCCCGCAATTGCCGCCATTGACCGCGAAGCCGAATACACGGCTTCCGTCATAGCCTGAGAAAACGGAAGAGAAGCCTGCTTTATTTCCTTTTTAGAAATATCAATTTCGTTTCTGTATAAAAATCTTGCGGCAATTCCAAGCAGTACAGCGGATATTATTTGAGAAATCAGCAGGTACGCTCCAATCGTCCTGTTCGAGTACAGCCCGACTCCGACATAGCTTATCAAAAATCCCGGGCCTGCGCCGACGCAAAACAGCGAAGCACGCTTGGCTTCATTCTCGCTTAATTCTCCTGAGGAATAAAGCTTGCTTATACCCGCAGCTCCTACGGGATAGCCGCCTACCATACTCAACAAAAAAACTGTCGCAAAGCTGCCTCCAAGCCCGAACAATAGCCTTGAAGGTTTTTCAAGCGCTTTTCCCGCGGCGACGCAAAAGCCCGTGTTTATCATCAAATTTACAGCCGTCATAAACGGGAACAGCGAAGGCGCAAGTATTTTCAGGCTTATCTCAATACCGCTTGCCGCTCCGTTTCTGCCGTTTTCGGAGTACATAATCAACAGCGCCGCGATTGTCGCCGCGCACACTCCTCCCGCTGAACGGAAAATGCTTTTTCCATATGCCTTTAAGTACATTCAATCACCAATAATATATATGAAGCCGCGCGCATAATAATTAATGAATCACATATTTTGAGGTGAAAAAATTTGAAGGATAAGGACAGATTAGGCTTTGACATGGGTGAAATGCCGCTTATTGAAATGACCGCAAACCGTCGCATCACCGTGGAAGGCTCAACGGGAATACTGCGATATGAATCGGAAAACATTAAAATAAATACCAATAAAATGATAATATCTTTCAACGGACGCGGTCTTACCGTAAGGTGCATATCCTGCTCCTGTGTTGAAATCGAAGGCTTTGTAACCTCTGTTGAGTTTGTTTGCTGAGGTGCGGTATGCTGAACAGTATTTTTCGTTTTATTAAAGGAAACGTGGACTTTGAGGGCAGCGGTAAATTCCCCGAACGTTTTTTAAATCTGACCGTCCGTTCGGGCATAAATCTTTGGAACGCAAGTCCGACAGCCGGAGGACTGCGCGGCAGCATGGCGGCGGGCGATTACCGTAAAATCCGTCTTACCGCCCGAAAAGCAGGCGTCAGGCTCAAAATAACAAAAAAACGCGGATTGCCTTTTGTTGCGGCAAAATACCGTTACCGCAAGGGCTTGCTCTTCGGAGCTGCGGCAGGCGTTGCGCTTATTATTTTTCTTTCGTCATTTGTGTGGACGGTTGAAATAAACGGTTGTGAAAACGTCAGCGAAACCCGTTTGCTGAGTACACTTGCCGAAAACGGGCTTTACAGCGGATGCTTCAGAAACAGCCTTGACACCGCGAAAATCAAGCGGCGAACCTTGCTTGAGGTTCCGGAACTCGGTTGGCTGAGCGTAAATTTGAGCTCTGGCAAAGCGTCGGTTGAGGTGCGCGAAAAGGCAAAAAAGCCGGCCGTCAACACGCACCAAACTCCGCGAAACATAATTTCGTCAGCCGACGGTGTAATTACAGGCTGCAATGTTAGAAACGGAACGCTGACCGTTACGCGCGGCAGCGGCGTGGTCAAGGGCGCAATGCTTGTCAGCGGGGTTTTGGCAACCGAGCAAAACACGATTCGTTATGTTTGCGCCGACGCTGATATTTATGCCGATGTTAATTCTGTAAAAGAATTTACCATACCCGAAGCAATAAAATATAATTCCTTAAAAGAAAATATCGCCGAGCGAAAACGTTTCTTTATGTTTAATTTCAGTCTGCCCTGCAGCATGGCGTATCAAAGCTTTACGAACTCGGCGTTTACCGAAAAAAGCGAAAACTTTATTCTGAATTCCTGCGCTATGCCCATCGGATTTAAAACCGAGACCGCCGTTGAAATAGGTGAAACAGCGGTAAAGCTTTCCGCGTCGCAGGCGGAAAAGGCAGCCGAAAACAGGCTTGCGCTTTTCGAAGCCTTTGAAAAAAACGAAAGCAAGACCGTCAGCCGCGATATCAAAATAAAAAAGGACAAAAACTCGTATACGTGCCGCGCCGCTTATATTTTTAATGAAAATATAGCAAATACTGTTGATTTCACGGTCGAGGAGGAGTAAAATAGAGTTTAAGGATTACGAGGTGTCGATATGAGAATACTTTGCATAGGCGACGTAGTGGGCAGCGTGGGCTGTAAATACCTTCGCAGCAGGCTTCCGTCGCTGAAAAAAATAAAAGGCATAGATTTTGTTATCTGCAACGGTGAAAACTCGGCAGACGGAAACGGACTGACCCCTTCGTCGGCAAAATACCTTTTTGACAGCGGCGCGGACTGCATAACGCTTGGCAACCATGCCTTCCGCAGAAAAGAGGTCTTTGATTATCTTGACGAAAATCCGTTTGTTGTCCGCCCTGCAAATTTTCCGGGCGGTACAACTCCCGGACGCGGTATAGTGAACATTGACGCCGGCAGAAGAATAATTACGGTAATAAACCTTATGGGCAACATAAACATCGAAAACGGACTTGCCTGTGCGTTCGAAACCGCGGACCGCATGCTTGAAAAAGCCGAAAGCAAGATAATAATAGTTGACTTTCATGCCGAAACTACCAGCGAAAAGCGCGCGCTCGGCTATTATCTGGACGGCAGGGTGTCGGCGGTGTTCGGAACGCATACACATGTTCAGACTTCGGACGCTCAGGTTCTTCCGAAGGGTACCGGTTACATCACCGACGCAGGCATGACGGGCACCGTTAATTCCGTTTTGGGCGTAAAAACCGAAATAATTATAGAAAAACTGAAAACAAAGCTGCCGCAGCGCTTTGATTTGGCAAGCGGTGATTGTAAGCTTGAAGCAGTGCTTTTTGACATTGACGACAAGTCCGGACTCTGCAAAAGTGCTGAAAGTATACGCGTTGAATAGTCAAAATTTTAACAATTATCTAATAAATTGCTATTGAAAAATTTTGCGGAAAAATGTATAATGGTTATGTATGAAATTAAGTTTAACCATGCTAAGTACATAAAAAGGATGTGCATTTATGATTAACGGAGAAATTTTGAAGCAAGCCGTGATTTCCGGAGCGCACAATATCAGCGTTCAGAAAAATCACATTAACGACCTCAATATTTTCCCTGTGCCCGACGGGGACACAGGTACAAATATGTCTATGACCATCATGGCCGCCGCCAAGGCGCTTGAGGATTACGACGGCACCAACGCCGGCGAGGTAGCCGAAATTACGGCGTCTTCAATGCTTCGCGGCGCACGAGGCAACTCGGGCGTTATCACTTCAATCCTTTTCCGCGGCTTTGCCCAGGGACTTAAGGGCATGGAAGAGGTTAACGGCAAAAACATTGCCGCTGCTTTGGGTATAGGCGTTGAAGCAGCGTACAAGGCTGTTATGAAGCCCACCGAGGGTACAATCCTCACGGTTGCGCGCATGGCTTATGAAGCCGGCGTTGAAGCGGCAAATACCGACAGCTCCGCCATTAACGTTTGGCAGACCATTACCGACGCCGCCAACGACGCGCTTTCAATTACCCCCGAGCTTCTTCCCGTGCTTAAAAAGGCAGGCGTAGTTGACGCCGGCGGCAAGGGACTTTGCACAATCTTTGAGGGTATGCTCAGTTACTTCAGGGACGGCGTGGTTGTTGAGTATGACGAAACCAACGAACCCACGATGGAAAACTTTGAAAGCGCCGCCGCAGAGTTTGACGACGATATTGAATTTACATACTGCACCGAATTTATCGTAGGCAGAAACCCCGAAATCGATACCGACCCCGAAGAACTGCGTGATTTCCTCAAGAACATCGGAGACTGCGTTGTGGTTGTAAACGATGACGAAATCATAAAGGTTCATGTCCATACCGAGGTTCCCGGCAACGCTCTTTCAAAGGGAATGGAATTCGGCGACCTTCTTACCGTTAAGGTAGAAAACATGAAGGAACAGCATAAAAACGCGAAGGCCGCTAACAAAAAGCCAAAAAAGGCAGAAAAGGAAGCTTTTGAACCTGTTGAGCCTACCGAGGAATTCGGCTTTGTAGCCGTAGCGGCAGG
>DOUO01000016.1 GCA_003520555.1 Oscillospiraceae bacterium | reverse complement strand
GAAAGACCTTTGGCGAAGTTAACGCCGACCAGAAGCGCTCCGATAAGCCCGGGCGCGTAGGTTACGGCAATGGCCTCGATTTCCTTAAGGGTTACGTCAGCGTCCGAAAGAGCCTTGCGAACCACGGGGGTTATTGCTTCGGCATGCCTGCGCGAAGCGATTTCCGGCACAACGCCGCCGTAGAGCCGGTGTTCCTCAACCTGCGAGGCGATTACGGACGACAAGACCTTTCTTCCGTCCTCAACCACCGCCGCCGCGGTTTCGTCGCACGAAGATTCAATTGCTAAAATTTTCATGTTTTTCCTCATTATATCATTATATATGTTAAATCAAAAATAGTATGTCATAAGCACGGCGTTTTCCGTCGGGTGGGAATAATAATCCCTGCGCTCCCCCGCCTTGACAAAGCCGAAGCCCGAATAAAGCGAAATTGCCGCAAGGTTAGAGCGGCGAACTTCAAGGGTGATGAAGCAGAGGTTATTCTTTTTGCCGTAGGTGACAAGCTCGCGAATCAGCGCGGAGCCCACGCCGCGGCGCCTGTACGCGGAGGTTACCGCCACGTTGAAGATGTAGCCTTCGTCAACAATTACGCTCATGCCGGCGTAGCCGACGGTTTTTTCACCGTCAAGCGCCGCAAGAAAAACCGAATTCGGGTTGTTAAGCTCCGATTCAAGACTTTCGCGCGACCACGGGCGTGAAAAACACTCCCGTTCAAGCCGCGCCGCCGAATCAAGATGAGCGTTTGTCATGCGTTCAATTCTCATACTGCTTGATTATTTCTTTTACAGAATTATAAATTTCATCTCTGCACTGCCTGTACACCTCAAAATTGCCGCCGAAGGGGTCTGTTATGCCCAGAACCTCGATTTTTTCCCCGGGGATTTGGCAAAATTGCGTCAGCATCATTTTGTGCTCGTCAGACATACAGTAGAATTTTTCAATTCCGCCGATGTCGTAATTATATATAAAGCTTGCCTTTTTGCCGCTGAGGTCGATTCCGATTTCCTCGCACGCCCTGACCGACAGCTCGGACACGGGAACTCCGTTTGCCGCCGCCATTCCGAAGCTTACGGCGTAAACGTCAAGATTTTTTTCTTCCGCGAGCTTGTTGAAAATTGCCTCAGCCATCGGACTGCGGCAGGTGTTGCCTGTGCAGACAAAGGCAACGCAGTGTTTTTTATCCTTTTGCATCATACCACGTCTTTCCTGTAGCCGCGTCGGCTGTCAGCGGAACGCTGAGCTTTACGGCGTTTTCCATTTCCTCCTTCAAAAGCGCGGAAACCTTTGCGGCTTCGGCTTGAGGAGCTTCTACTATGAGTTCATCGTGAACCTGCAAAATCAGGCGCGCTGCCGAATTTTCTTTTTTAAGTCTTTCGTCAACCCTGATCATAGCTATTTTAATAATGTCGGCGGCTGTGCCCTGGATTGGCATATTGCGCGCGACGCGTTCGCCGAAGGCGCGCAGCATGTGCTTGCCGGAGCTCAGCTCGGGCAGGTAACGCCGTCTGCCGAACATGGTTTCCACATAACCGTCAAGCTTTGCCCTTTCAACTACGCGCTTCATGTATTCGTCAACTCCGCTGTAATGAGCAAGGTAGTTTTCGATATACCGCTTGGCTTCCTTATTGGAAACGCCTATGTCCTTGGCAAGCGAAAACGCGCCGATGCCGTAGACAATGCCGAAATTAACCGCCTTTGCGCGGCTTCGCATAACGGGAGTAACCATTTCAAGCGGTATATTAAATACCTGGGAAGCGGTGATTGCGTGGATGTCGTCGCCGTTTTTAAAGGCTTCAATCATATTTTTATCATTCGCGATATGCGCGAGCACCCTGAGCTCGATTTGCGAGTAGTCCGCGTCAACAAGCACCATGCCCTCGCGCGCGCAGAAAAATTTGCGCATTTCCCTGCCGAGCTCGGTGCGCACCGGGATGTTTTGAAGGTTAGGCTCGGTTGAGCTGATTCTGCCGGTTCTGGTTTCCGTTTGGTTAAAGCTTGAGTGGATTCTGCCGTCGGGCGCGATAACCTTAAGCAGGCCTTCGCAGTAGGTTGAGTTCAGCTTTGCGAGCGTGCGGTAGTTAAGCACCATGTCCACAACAGGGTGTTCGTAACGCAGGCCTTCAAGCACCTCGGCGTTTGTGCTGTAGCCGCTTTTTGTTTTCTTCTTTGCCGGAAGTCCCAAATCCTCAAAAAGCACCTTGCCGAGCTGTTTCGGGGAATTGATGTTGAATTCCGTTCCGGCGCTTTCGTAAATTGATTTTTCAAGCTCGGAGATTTCCGCCGACAGCATTTTGCCGTAGTCCTCTATGCCCTGTTTATCAACCTCAAAGCCGAGGTTTTCCATTTTGGCGAGCACATTGGCAAGCGGAAGCTCCACCTTGTAAAGCAAATCCTCCTGCTCGTTTGCCTTGATTTCAGAAAGCAGGATTTCACACAGCTTGCCGTACGCGGCAAGCACAGCGTATTTTTTATGTTCTTCGTCAGCCTGCGGAAGCTCGATTTCGTGCATGGCGCACAGGTTGAGGTCGGAATAATCCTTTTCGGACGGCTGAAGAAGGTACGCCGCAAGCTCGATGTCAAACGCGAGGCTTGTAAATTCAAAGCCGAGGCGGTCGGCGTAAGCGAAAAGCTGTTTGCAGCCGCGCGTGCATACTTTTTTGCCGCTGTTTGTCAGAAGCTTTTTAAATATTTCCGCGTCCGTGCTTACAAATATTTCGCCGTCAATATTTACGGCAAAGGAATTTAATTCTTTATCGGAAAATTCAAATGACAGATATACTTTTTCGGCGGAGTCAATTTTCTTTAAAAGAATATCGGAATCCGCGTTTTCAGTTACGACAAGCTTTTGACGTTCGCTGATTTTTTCCTTTGCTTCGAAAGTTTGGTCAAGACCGTATTTTTCTATTAAAGAAAAAAGCTCGAGCTTTGCCATATACCGCGCGCAGGCTTGGCGGTCGGTGATTTTAACCTCGTATTTCGTAACGTCGGTATCAACGGGAACGTTGCAGTTGATTTCGCCGAGCATACGGCTTAAAAGCGCGTTATCCTTTGAGGCGACAAGCTTTTTGCGCACGTTTTCCCTGATTTCAAGCTCGTCGATATGGTTGTAAATATATTCAACGCTGTGGTATTTTTGAATTAATTCGCCCGCTCCCTTCGGGCCGATTCCCGCTACTCCGGGGATATTGTCGGAGGTATCGCCCTGGATAGCCTTGATTTCAATAAGCTCCTTTGGCGTTACGCCGTAATCCTCCATGATTTTTTCGGGAGTGTAAAGGATGTCGTCGCGGTTGGTGCAAAGGTGCACGAAGGTTTTTTCGGAAACAAGCTGAAGGCTGTCGCGGTCTCCTGTCGCGACAACACATTCGTGTTCGTTATTTTCACAGGCAAGCGCAAAGGTGCCGAGGATATCGTCGGCTTCATAGCCTTCGCAGGTCACGATTTTGTAGCCCAAAAGCCCGAGGAGCTCCTTGAGAGGAGGCATTTGCGAGGCAAGCTCGGGAGGCATACCCTTGCGGTTTGCCTTATAGCCCGAATAAGCCTTGTGACGGAAGGTAGGAGCCTTGAGGTCAAAGGCAATTGCGACGGCGTCCGGATTTTCATCCTTTTCAAGCTTTTTGAGCATGGTGAGAAATCCGTAAATCGCGTGGGTAAACTGACCGTCCTTTGTGGTTAGCGGACGGATTCCGTAGTAGGCGCGGTTAACAATGCTGTTACCGTCAACAACCAAAATTCTCATAGCTTATACATCACTTCCGTAATTACTCCGTTTTTGTAATAGACGCGCGGAACGCGTTTGCCGACAAGACAAACAACCTCGTAATTGATTGTACCCGTGTTTTTGGCAAGCAAATCCGCCGTCGGTTCGTCCGACACTCCCCTGCCGAACACAATAACCTCATCGCCCTGTTCGATATAATCAAGGTCGGTGACGTCAAGCATGGTTTGATCCATGCAGATTCTGCCGACGATTTTTGCCTTTTGACCGTTAATAAGCATGTATCCGTTTTCGGCGTTTGAGCGGATATAGCCGTCCGCGTAGCCGATCGGCACGGTGGCGATTTTCATGTTCTCCTCCGCGGTGAAGGTTCTGCCGTAGGAAATAGAGGCGCCTTTTTTAAGCTCCTTTACATAGGCAACGGAGGTTTTGAGCGTCATTGCCGGAATAAGGTCAAGCCTGCCCTGAAGCTTGCCCGACGGCGCGAGACCGTACAGGATGATTCCGGCGCGAACCATGTCGCAGTAGGTTTGGCTGTATGCCTCGATTGCTCCGCTGTTTGAGCAGTGGCAAATCGGGATTTCAAGCCCCATGGCCTTAAGAGCCTGAGTTACATGAGTAAAGTTTTGATACTGCTTTTCGGTAAAGTCCCTGCCGGCTTCGCCTTCGTCGGACACGCAGAAATGCGTGAACAAGCCCTCGAGGGTGAGGTTCGGGAGCATGCAGGTGTCGTAAATTTCTTTTACGGAATAATCATCTCTCGGAAATTGCTGGCACATAAAACCGATGCGGCTCATGCCGGTGTCAGCCTTGATGTGAATTTTGCAGCTTACGTTGTTTTTGCGGCACTCGTCGGACAATGCCCTGCCGTAGTCCGCGGAAAAAACCGCCTGCGAAATATTGTTTTCGGCAAGCCTTACGGCGTCGCGCACCGGGGTGTAGCCCAGGATAAGGATTGGAAGCTTAATGCCGGAATCCCTGAGCTCGATGCCTTCGTCAATATTTGAAACTGCAAAAAAGTCAGCGCCGAGCTGTTCGTAAATATGCGAAACCTCAACGGCGCCGTGGCCGTAGCCGTCAGCCTTTACTACGCAGCAGATTTTCGCGCCGCCGGTTTTTTTCTTTATTTCATTGAAATTATGCGTGATTGCGTCAAGCGAAATTTCCGCCCACGTCCTCTTAACAAAATCCATAGCAATACCTCATGCGTTATAGAAGTTCATAGATAGTATTATTATATTACTTTTTTGTCCGCAAATCAACCGTTGAGCTTATTTTGACATTTATTTTTTACAATTTTTCATTATTTTACCAAATTACTTGATTTTCTCGCTTTAATTTGGTAAAATACTAAATGCACATGTTATTTTTCATGATAACGCAAATATTTTAGGGAGGACAATTATGAGTACAAACAATATCATTGTTTTGGTTGCCTTTGCGTTTTACCTGATTCTGATGATTTTAATCGGCGTATTTTACTCAAGGAAAACCAAAAACAACGAGGACTACTTCCTCGGCGGAAGAAACCTCGGCGGCTGGACGGCGGCGCTTTCGGCTCAGGCTTCGGACATGAGCGGCTGGCTGCTTATGGGACTTCCGGGTTCAATCTACCTTGCCGGTACGGGTGAAATCTGGATTGCGGTAGGCCTGCTTATCGGTACGATTCTCAACTGGTACATTGTTGCGTCAAGGCTGAGAAAATACACGATTGTATCGGGCAATTCGCTGACGATTCCGACGTTTTTCCAGAACCGTTACCGCGACAAAAAGGGCATTATCAAGATTGTTTCGGCAATTATCATCGCAATTTTCTTCGCTGTTTACACAGCTTCGGCGTTTTCCTCGGGCGCAAAGCTTTTTGCGACGCTGTTCGGCAACAGCACCGACGGAAACCTTGACCAGACAGCTTACCTTATCGGTCTGGCGATTGCGGCGGCTGTAATTCTTATTTACACCTTCATGGGCGGCTTTAAGGCTGTTTGCACCACAGACTTTATTCAGGGTATGCTTATGCTTGTGGCTATTCTTGCCGTTCCGATTGTGGCTTATATGACGCTTACGGGCGACAAGGGCTTTGACCGGGCGCTGATGGCGCACGGAGTTCAGAACCCCGGCAACTTCCTTAACGCGTTGAAGAACGACGACGGTTCAAACATTTCGGCGGTTTCAATTATTTCAAACCTCGCGTGGGGACTCGGTTACTTCGGTATGCCGCACATCATCATCCGCTTTATGGCTATCAAGAGCAATCAGGAAGTTAAAAAGTCAAGAAGAATCGGCATTACATGGGTTATCATTTCACTTGCGGCTTCGTGCTTTATCGGTATTGTCGCAAGAGCCTGCCTTGACCCCGTTCTTGACGGAGCTCACAGCGAAACAGCGTTTATCAAGCTGATTCAGCAGGTGTTCACCGGAAACGGCTTACTTGTTTTCATCGGCGGTATTTTCCTTTGCGGAATTTTGGCGGCTATTATGTCCACCGCGGACAGCCAGCTTCTTGTTACCGCTTCGGCAGTGTCGGAGGATATGTACAAGGGCGCAATCAACAAGAAGGCAACCGAAAAGAACTCATTGCTTGTGGGTAAGATTGCGGTTATCGTTGTTGCGATTATCGCGTTTATTATCGCGCTTGACCCCAATTCGAGCATTATGGGACTTGTAAGTAACGCATGGGCAGGCTTCGGCGCGGCGTTCGGTCCGGTTGTACTGCTTGCGCTGTTCTGGAAGCGTTCTAACCTTTCGGGCGCGATTGCCGGTATGTCCGTCGGCGCGCTGACCATAATTATTTGGGAATACATCCCGATTGTTGACGGCGCTACTCCCGCCGCCGCTACAGGTCTTTATTCGCTTGTACCGGGCTTCATCCTCGCGATGATTGTCAACGTTGTTATTTCGCTTATCACGGAAGCTCCGTCAAAGGAAATCACGGATGAATTTGAGGAAGTAAGAAATTTTGAAGGCTGATTAAGTAAAATCAAA
>DOUO01000181.1 GCA_003520555.1 Oscillospiraceae bacterium | reverse complement strand
TGTGGTTGTTAACCGCGTTGAATACGCAGCATGCCTTTGGAGTTTTCGCAAGCTTCAAAAACGCTTCGCAGGAACGGTCAATCGGACCCATGCAAACCTGATTTTCAATCATCGCGTACGGGAAACAACCCAGCAAACTGTAGCTGCGGAGTCTGCCCATGAAGTTGTTGGTAAGGAAGTTGATTTGGAATTCGCCGTCGGATTCACGCGCGGCAAGCGTGCCTACACGGATAACCTTTGCGTCCAAGCCCTCCGCGGCGGCTTCCAAAACCTTGCGCTCGCCCATGAGCTTTGACGAGGTGTATTTATTGTCAAGCGTCTGACCGAAGTAGAGAGACTGCTCGTCAAGCTCTCTGCGGCCGAGCTTTGTGATGTCGTCAGTTGTGCCGGAAACCGAAACGGTTGAGAAATGAATCAGTCTTGCTCCGGTTTTTTCACACAGCTTAATGCAGTTTACCGCGCCGCCGACGTTGATGTCCTCAATGTCGGTACCGTTTGAGAAATGCTTGACGTTAGCCGCGCAGTTGAACACGGTGTCAATGCCGAGTTCCTCAAACTGCTCAAAGTATTTGTAGTCGGTAACGTCGCCGTTGAGCACCTCGACGCGGTCTTTGAACTCCTGCTCCAAATCAGAACCGAAGTAGTAGAACATAATGTTTTCAAGGCGTTCGAGCGCGGTATCGAATTTGCCCTTGCGTATCATACAGTAAGCCTTGCCGCTTTCACGCGTGAGGAACTGCGCAAGCAGGTGAGCGCCCATGTAACCGGTCGCGCCGGTAATCATGATATTGCCGAGGTCACGCAACGGTTCGGACTTAAACGCTTCAACGGTGTTTTCGGAAAGAAGCGCGTTGATTTTTCCGTAGTCGTAATCGTCAAAATCAAAAAGCTTATTGGTGTCGTTTACCTCGCCGTCCTTGAACAACTCGGCAAGCGCGCGCGGAGTGGTGTATTTGAAAACGTCGCCGTAGGTTATTTCAAAACCGTTTTCGGAAGCGTCAAGCACTACGGAGGTAACAACAAGCGAGGTTCCGCCTATCTCAAAGAAGTCGTCGGTAGCGCCGACGCGGTCAAGCTTAAGAGCCTTTTTAAAGGATTCGCAGAAGAATTCCTCGGTGGCGTTCGCGGGAGCCGCAAATTCGCCCAGACTTACGGGAACCGGGTCGGGCAAAAGCTTGACGTCCGTTTTGCCGTTGGCGGTCATAGGCATTTCATTGAGCTGCAGATAAGCCGTTGGTACCATGTAATGGGTAAGGTGCTTTTTAAGCTCGCCGCGCAGAACGTCAATGTCAATTTCGGCGTCGGCGGTAAAGTAAGCGCAGAGGTTGTCCTGACCGTTGAGCTTGCGGATAATTACCGCAACCTTCTTGATGTGCGGCTGAGCGGCAATTAAGCCTTCAATTTCACCGAGCTCAATGCGCAGACCTCTTAATTTAACCTGGTTATCCAGACGTCCCAAAATGTGAACGTTGCCGTTTTTGTCCCATTTCGCGTAGTCGCCCGAACGGTACATGCGCGAGTTGTCATACTCAACAAACGCCGCGGCGGTTTTTTCGGGCAGGTTTTTGTAGCCCTTGGCAACGCCTGTGCCGCCGATGTACAATTCGCCGATAACGCCGTAGGGCGAAGGGTCGCCGTATTTATCAACAATAATTTCGTGATAGTTAAGAAGCGGTCTGCCGACGGTTACGTAATCCGCGTCGGTCAAATCAGCCGCGTTGCAGGATACGGTAATTTCCGTGGGACCGTAGGTGTTAACAATTTTAATATCGGATGAGCAGAGCTTAATTGCGTCTCGGAGGGCAATGGGATAACCTTCGCCGCCCGACATAACAAGCCTGCATTTTGCAAGCGCGTTTTTAAACGGTTCATAATCCATGTACTGCTGTAAGCGCGAGGGTGTGGCGTTTATGCAGTCCACGCCGTATTTTTCCATCAGCTCCGCAAGCGCGCGCGGGTCGTTCATTTCATCCTCGGCGGCAAACACCAGGGTTTTGCCGTTGCAGAAGGCGGCTGTGTGCTCCTTAAAGGACATGTCAAACGATACCGTTGTGACGGAAAGATATGTATTTACGTTATTTTTAAGGAAATATATGTGTGAATTTGCCGGGTGAGGCATGAGATAGTTGCAAATACCCCTGTGGCGAAGCATAACGCCCTTCGGCTTGCCTGTTGAGCCCGAGGTATAAATCATGTAGCTGAGGTCGCGGTCACTCATTACAACATCCGGATTTTGGGTGTTTTCTCCCGCAAGGATTTCGGTTACGTCAATCGCCTTGTCCCCGGGATAATCCGAAAGCTTGTCCTTGGTTGTGATAATGAACGAGGCTTCCGAGTCCTCGATAATGTGGTTGATTCTGTCGGCGGGATATTGCGGATCGCAGGGAATAAACGCCGCGCCTGCCTTGTTGACGCCGAACATACACGCAAAGAAACAGCTTTCTCTGGGCAGCAGCAAGGCTACGCTGTCGCCTGTTTTTATTCCCCTGTCAATTAAATTATTAGCCGCGATATTTGCTTTTTCATTTAGTTCGCGATAAGTAAGCGTTGCGTCCTTGGCGATAAGAGCGGTTTTGTCGGCGTTTTCCGCCGCGCTGCGTTCAAACAGCTTGTGAAGCAGAGTTTCACCGAGCTCGGCTGTCGCTTCGGTCTTGAAGCCGTCAAGCACCTTTTTCTGTTCTTCGGGTAAAACAAGAGCTTCACGGACGGTTTTCGCGCCGGTTCCGAGCAATTGCAGGGTGTATTTTAACTGACCGATAAAATTCTCAATTACGGAATCCTCAAACAGTTGCGAAGAATACTGCACCATGAAGTGAAGTCCCTTTGCGCCCTTGCGGATTACAATGCCGATGTCACGGCTCATTTTTTGCAGGGGCGAATAAAGCTCAACGCTAAGACCGTCCTTGTCATACGCGGGAGGATTCCACATAAAGTTTACGCTGACGTCAAATATCGGGTTACGGCTTTCGTCGCGCTGCTTTACAAATTCGCCCACAACATCCTCAAACGGCAGATACGCGCCGTAGGTGGCGTTGCGAACCGCTGTGCTTACGTTTTGGAGATATTCGCTGAGCGAAGAATCGCGCTGAGGTTTAACGCGCACGGGCGCGGTGTTTACGAACATTCCGATAACGCCGTCTGCCTCGGCAGGACGCATGTTTGTGGGAATACCCAGTACAACGTCCTCGGAGGCTGTGTATTTGCCGAGCACCATTGAAACCGCGGAGAAGATAAGTTCAAACTCCGTCACGCTGAATTTGCGCGCGGTTTTGTCAATGGCTTTCAGGCTTTCGTTGTTATAATCAAAGGTTATTTCTCTGTCGGAAAGCGGATGAACCTTCGGACGTTTGCCCTTTACGGGCATTTCGTTCACGGGCACGCCGTCCGCAAACAGCTCGCGGTAAAACGCCATGCCGCTTTCGTATTTTTCGTTTAAGCTGTCGTCGTACAAATCCGAAAGGTCAATTTCGGAAGCTGTGACCTCTTTGCCGTTCAAGCCGTCAATAAGCTCCTGAACAAAGGTTTTGGCAGAGCCGCCGTCAAAGGCAATATGATGAATGGCCATGTGCAAAATCACGCTGCCGTCGTCAACCGCGTACAGTACCGGACGCACGGGAATTGCGGTGTTAAGATTAAACGGTTCGGCGTAATTGTCAATTACGGAAATTACCTCGTCGCGCGAGGAAGCGGTTTTTTCAACAATTTCGGGCAGCTTGTCCGACAAAATGCGCACGGGAAGTCCGTTTTCCTCACCGTAATAAGAGGTAAACGCCTCATGCGCCCCAAACACGGCGTTAAGCGATTTCTTTATTGATTCCAT
Source organism: Oscillospiraceae bacterium (assembly GCA_003520555.1). Classification (GTDB taxonomy): domain Bacteria; phylum Bacillota; class Clostridia; order Oscillospirales; family Acutalibacteraceae; genus Ruminococcoides. The sequence continues at coordinate 1,235 of DOUO01000181.1, read as the reverse complement.
GTCAGAACCCTTGATAATCGCGGCAATGTTAAGGTTGTAAACCGTTGAGTTTTCATTAAGCTTTTGCTCTAAATACATTCCGCGTTCGGACGGAGTAAGCGGATAAACCCTGACCTTTTTGTCCTTTTTAACGCGCTCCTTTTTGCCTGCCTTTTGAATGAGCCTGCGCTCAATCATGCGCGGAGTTTTGCCGGCAAAGATATCGGCGGTGGTGATTTTGTATACGCCGCATTTTTCCGAAACCATAGCGCACTTGATTGAGTCGCCGCCGAGCGCGAAGAAATCATCGTCTACGCCCACATTTTCAATGCCCAGTATTTCCTCAAACGCGGAGCACAGCGATTTTTGCATATCGGTTTCGGGGGCGATATAATCATTTTTAAAGTCGCCCGCTTCGGGCGCCGTAAGCGCGTTTCTGTCAAGCTTGCCGTTTTGATTAACAGGCAGCTTATCAAGCTTTACAAAGAAAGCCGGTATCATATACGGCGGAAGTTTTTGCGAAATTGCTTCCTTTATATCTTCAGGCTCAACGGGCATGCTTTCAACATAGTAAGCAACAAGGTAAACCTGACCGTACTGGTTTTTAAAATCCTTAAGAGCCGCGTCGTGAATTCCTTCGGTCTGCTTTATGATGGCTTCAATTTCGCCGGGTTCAACACGCTGACCGTTAATTTTTACCATCCAGTCCTTGCGGTTAAGGTATATTATATTTCCGTCCTCGCCCTTTTTTACAATGTCGCCTGTTTTAAGCAGCTTTGCAAAGCCGTCCTCGGCGGCAAAGGGATTGTCAACAAAGGTTTTTGCGGTTTGTTCGGGCAAGCCTACATAGCCGTCGGCAAAAACACCGGCAAGGCAGAGCTCGCCTTCGTCGGTTTCGTTTCCGTTTTCATCAAGAATATAAGTACGGATATTACCTATAGGCTTGCCGATTGGCGTGTTTTCGTAGGGCTTGTCGATTTTAAACGCGAGCGCCGCTGAAGCGGACTCGGTCTGACCGTACATAACATAAATTTCAAAATCATCGCTGTAAGTGTTTGAAACCCGTTCGCTTCCCGTAAATACGGTGCGAAGGCAGTTGCCCTTTTGCTTAAACACCTTGAGCATTTTAGGGCTTATGAAGGTGCGGGTGATTTGATGCTCCTCAACGTAATCCGCCAGCAGAACCGGGTCGCGCATTGCTTCAAAGGGCATAAGAAACGCGGTAATCCGCGCGCACAGCGGCGCGAACACGCCCT
>DOUO01000177.1 GCA_003520555.1 Oscillospiraceae bacterium | reverse complement strand
CTGGGAAGCTTTCCTTCGGTAAAATCACGCGAGGCAATGTTTTTTTACGGCCATCCCCAAAACCGGTTTTGGAAGCTTGCCGCCGCGCTTTTTTCAGAGCCTGTCCCCGTTACGGTTGAGGAAAAAACCGCGCTCATTTTAAATCACAACATGGCGCTGTGGGACTCGATACAGTCCTGTGAAATCACAGGCTCGTCGGACAGCTCGGTAAAAAACGTTGTGCCCAACGATTTGTCTGTAATCCTTGAAAACAGCAGGGTTTCGCGCGTGTTTTGCAACGGAGCGCTGTCGCATAAAATGTACATGAAGTATATTTTCCCTCAAACCGGGCTTGAAGCCGTAAAGCTTCCGTCAACCAGTCCGGCAAACGCCGCCTATTCGCTTGACGACCTGAGGCGGCACTGGGAAATCATTTTGAAAAGATAACGGATTAGCGATAATCCGTTAATTTTTTTATATTGCCTTAAATGAAATAAAATTCTTGCCGTATATGCTAAAATAAAACAGTATACGATTTATCCGGGAGGCTGATTTAATGTCAGAAGTAATCAGAATATTTGTTGAAAAACGTGACGGTTTCAATGTTGTCGCAAAGCAAACCCTTTGGGATATCCGCCACAACTTGGGCTTAAGGTCGGTTGAGGACCTGCGTTACATTGTGCGCTACGATATTGAGGGACTTACCCGTGAAGAGTACGACAAGGCAAAGGGCATTGTTTTGTCCGAACCCAACGCCGATGTTATTTACGAGGAAACCCTGCCTGTTGAAAGCGGCTGGAGGGTTTTTGCCATGGAATACCTGCCCGGTCAGTACGACCAGCGCGGCGATTCCGCCGAACAGTGCGTTCAGCTTTTGACTCAGGGCGAACGCTGCAAGGTTCTTACCGCAAGGGTAATCTGCCTCAAGGGCAACATTACTGACGAAGAGCAGAAAAAGGTTGAGGAATATTTAATCAACCCCGTGGAAAGCCGTTTGGCTTCGCTCGAAAAGCCCGCCACCCTTGACATGGAAACGCCTGTTCCCGAAAACGTAAAGCGCGTTGACGGCTTCATTTCCTTCAGCGACGGTGAAATGGCGGATTATTACGGTTCAATGGGATTTGCGATGACTCTTGACGACCTCAAATTCTGCCGCGATTACTTCCGTGACACAGAACACCGCGATCCAAGCGTTACTGAGCTCAGAGTTATCGACACCTATTGGTCAGACCACTGCCGCCACACCACCTTCCTTACAAAGCTTAGCGAGATTGAGATTGAAAAAGCGGCTCTCGGAAACGTAATTGAGGACGCCTTAAAGGAATACTACGCTACCCGGGACGAGGTTTACGGCAAGGATACAAACCGTATAGTCTCGCTTATGGATATGGCTCTTATGGGCATGAAGAGCCTTAAGAAAAAAGGCATGATTCCCGACCTTGACGAAAGCGAGGAAATCAACGCCTGTTCAATTGAAGTGCCCGTGACCATTGACGGAAAAACCGAAAAATGGCTTGTTCAGTTTAAAAACGAAACCCACAACCATCCAACCGAAATCGAACCCTTCGGCGGCGCGGCAACCTGCCTCGGCGGCGCAATCCGCGACCCCCTTTCCGGACGCGCTTATGTTTATCAGGCAATGCGCGTAACAGGCTCCGGCGACCCCACCGTTCCGTTTAAGGACACCATGCACGGCAAGCTGCCCTCGCGTAAAATCACCACCGGCGCGGCTAACGGCTACAGCTCCTACGGCAACCAAATCGGCTTGGCTACAGGTCAGGTTGTCGAGCTTTATGACAAGGGATACGTTGCCAAAAGAATGGAAATCGGCGCAGTTATCGGCGCTTCTCCCAAGGAAAACGTCATCCGCGAAACTCCCGTACCCGACGATGTAATCGTGCTCCTCGGCGGACGCACCGGACGCGACGGCTGCGGCGGCGCAACAGGTTCTTCAAAGGCGCACACCGAAAGTTCAATCGAAACCTGCGGAGCGGAGGTTCAAAAGGGCAACCCGCCCACAGAACGCAAAATCCAGCGTTTGTTCCGCAATCCAAACGTCGCAAAGCTCATTAAACGTTGCAACGACTTCGGCGCAGGCGGCGTTTGCGTTGCCATCGGCGAGCTTGCCGACGGACTTACGGTTGATTTGGACAAGGTTACAAAAAAATACGACGGCCTTGACGGCACCGAGCTTGCAATCTCGGAAAGCCAGGAAAGAATGGCTGTTGTTCTTGATAAAAACGACGTTGAAAAATTCATTGAATACGCGCAGACCGAAAATCTTGAAGCTACAGCCGTCGCGGTTGTTACCGAAAGCCCCCGCCTTACAATGAACTGGCGCGGCGACAAAATTGTTGACCTCAGCCGCGAATTTCTTAATACAAACGGCGTAACTCAGGTTGCCAAGGCGTACATCACCGCTCCCAAGGCTGAGGACTGCTACCGTGAGGCGTGTCCCGCACAGCTTATCAATCTTCCCTTTGAGCAGGCAATGGGCGAAAACCTGTCAAGGCTTGAGGTTTGCTCTCAAATCGGACTTGCGGAACGCTTTGACGCTTCAATCGGCGCGGCTACGGTAATCATGCCCTTCGGCGGCAAAACCCAGCTCACTCCGCAGGAGGCAATGGCGGCAAAAATTCCGCTTGAGCACGGCGAAACCGACGACGCGACCGCGATGTCCTACGGCTTTATCCCTGCTGTTTCACGCTGGAGTCCCTTCCACGGTTCAGCCTACGCGGTTGTTGAATCAACCTCAAAGCTCCTTGCAATCGGCGCAAATCCGCTCACCGCAAGGCTCACCTTCCAGGAATATTTTGAACGCTTAAACGACGTTCCCTCACGCTGGGGCAAGCCGGCCGCGGCGCTTTTGGGCGCAATGCAGGCTCAGCTGAAGCTCGGACTTCCGTCAATCGGCGGCAAGGACAGCATGTCGGGTTCGTTTGAGGATATTGATGTTCCGCCCACGCTTGTAAGCTTTGCCGTTGCAATGACAAAGGCAAGCAAAACAATTTCCGCGGAATTCAAAAAAGCAGGCTCAAAGGTAATTTACGTGCCTGTTCCCGAAAACAAGGAAACGCTTATGCCCGACTGGGACAAGCTTGTTGCCATGTACAAGGCGGTTTACACGCTTATGGACGAAGGCAAGGTGCTGTCCGCGTCTGTTGTAAAGGAAGGCGGCGCTGCCGCAAGCGTCTGCAAGGCTGCTTTCGGCAACAAGCTCGGCTTTGCGTTCACAAAAATATTGACAAACAAAGAGCTGTTTGCTCCGCTTTCCGGCTCGCTTGTGCTTGAGCTTGCCGACGGAGCGAGTCTTGATGACAGCGTGCTTCATTACGACCTCGGCACAGTAACCGCCGACGGCAAAATCACAATGGGCAACAGCAGCGTCAATGTTGATGACCTTATCGCAAAGTGGACTGCACCGCTTGAAAAGGTGTTCCCGACCAAGGCGGAGTGTCCCAAGGTTGAATTTGACGTTCCGCTCTTTACGGAAAGAAACACATCCTCGCCCGTCGTTAAGACGGCTAAGCCCAAGGTGTTTATCCCCGTGTTCCCGGGTACAAACTGTGAGGTTGACACCGCAAGAGCCTTTGAAAAGGCAGGCGCGGAGGTTGAAACTCTCATCGTCAAAAACCTTACCCAAAGCGGAATCGAGGAAACAATTGAGCGCATGGAGCAGATAATTAAGTCATCACAGATGATTATGCTTCCCGGCGGCTTCTCCGGCGGCGACGAGCCCGACGGCTCGGGCAAGTTCATTGCCACAACATTCCGCAATCCGCGCGTTGCTCAGGCTGTAAACGACCTCCTCAAAAACCGCGACGGACTTATGCTCGGTATCTGTAACGGCTTTCAGGCGCTTATAAAGCTCGGACTTGT
>DOUO01000035.1 GCA_003520555.1 Oscillospiraceae bacterium | reverse complement strand
CCGCCTATGGCGTAGCCGTCCAAATCAAGCTCGGCAATTTCCTTCATATGGTCTGTACGCAAATCACGGTATGTACCGCCCTGGTTAATTCCGAACAGCATTTGCCTCGGGTTTATGGCTGATTCCGAATTATTCAGCTCGTCCATGCGCTTTATGCAGCGCTTAAGCCAGCGCGTTGTGCGCGCGACGCTGTCCCTTGTGTATTCGTAGGGCGACGGGTTTTCAACACATTCGTCAAACGCCATGGCAATTGTTGAGCCGAGGTTTGACTGAATGTTCATGCTTTCCTCGGGTCCCATAAATATTTTTCTGCCGTCAATGTGCGAATTAAAGAAAACGCCTTCTTCCTTGATGTTCCTCAGCTTTGCCAGTGAAAAAACCTGAAAACCGCCGCTGTCGGTAAGGATAGGTCCGTCCCACCTCGTAAAGGCGTGAAGTCCGCCCAGCTGCTTTACCTTTTCATCGCCTGGACGTAAATGAAGGTGGTAGGTGTTGCAAAGCTGCACCTGACATTTTATTTTCTTTAAATCAAGCGCGGAAACCGCGCCTTTTATCGCTCCGCAGGTGGCAACGTTCATAAAAGCCGGAGTTTGGATTGTGCCGTGCGGCGTAACAAATTCCGCCCTTCTTGCTTGTCCTTCCTGTTTTATCAGTTTATACATAATTCCTCCGTTACCTGATAACGTGTTTTAAATTTGCGTTTAATAAATAATCATTGCGTCCCCGAAGCTTGCCGGACGCAGGATAAAAGCGGCGCAGTAATACGCCGCTCAGAATAAGTCGCTGTGGGTGCCGGTTCTGGTTAATACTAATATTAACGCGTCGTTATCAATTTTATAAACTAACAGCCAGTCGGGTGTAATGTGACATTCGCGGCAATCTGCGTAATTGCCTGACAAATGGTGGTCTTTGTATTTTGGAGGCAATGGAATTTCATTCGCCAACATTTCGATAACGGTTTCCATCAGCGGTATGTGGTATCCACGCCTGACGACGCGTTTAAAATCCTTTTTGAAGGTGATTTCGTATTTAATCGTCAGCATACAAGTCCTCCATCAAATCCGCCACAGAACGGAAACCTCTGCTGAGACCTTGACCGTTTCTGACGTTTTCAATTGCTCTTTTGGTTTCATCGTTAGGAATGTCCGCGGTGATTTCAAAAGGAATACGCTGTTCCCTTACAACTTTTTTTGCGAACATATTGAATACCGAACTGACAGATAAGCCCACTTCGCTGCAAAAAGCGTCAAACGCTTTTTTGGTACTTTCATCCATTCTTATATTGACATTTGTTTGAGCCATATTAATTCCGCCTTTCTGATATTATTATAGTAATATTATAGGCTGAATAAACGCATTTGTCAATGATAATAATATATAAATCATAGAATAATCATTGCGTCCCCGAATGAAAAAAAGCGGTATTTTTCTTTTACGGCAATTTGATACGCGTTCATAACGCTGTCATAACCCGCAAACGCCGAAACAAGCATAATCAGCGTGCTTTCGGGCAGGTGGAAGTTTGTAACCAAGCCGTCGAGCACCTTGAAATCGAATCCCGGATAGATGAAAATATCCGTAAAGCCTTCGCACGGCTTAATTTCGCCGTACCGGGCGGCAACGCTTTCAAGCGTGCGGCAAGAGGTGGTTCCTATGGCAATCACCCTTTTGCCGTTTGCCTTTGTTTCGTTAATCAAGCGCGCCGTTTCTTCGGGAATTTCGTAATGCTCGCTGTGCATTTTGTGCTTTGTCACATCGTCAACCTTGACGGGACGAAAGGTGCCGAGCCCTACGTGAAGCGTTACATACGCAATCTTAACGCCCCGGGATCTGATTTTGTCCATAAGCTCCTCGGTAAAATGCAAACCTGCGGTGGGGGCTGCGGCAGAGCCCAATTCATGGCTGTAAACCGTCTGGTATCGCTCTCTGTCCTTAAGCTCCTCCGTTATGTACGGCGGCAGCGGCATTTGTCCGATTTTATCAAGCGCGGCAAAAAAGTTTTCGTCGCTGTCAAAATCAACTATCCTGTTGCCGTCGTCCTTAACCTCGGCAACCTCGGCGGTCAGAATTCCGTCGCCGAAGCTGAAGCGCGCGCCTGCCTTGGCTTTTCTGCCGGGCTTGCACAGGGTTTCCCATCGGTTTCCGCTTATTTGTTTAAGCAGTAAAAACTCAACCCTCGCGCCGGTTTCATCCTTAATACCGTAAATCCTTGCGGGCAAAACCCGTGAATCGTTGGCGACAATCAGGTCGCCCTCGTTCAAATAATCAATAATATCATAAAAATGTTTATGCTCAACCGAGCCGTTTTTACGGTTCAGCACCAACAGCCGCGAATGGTCGCGCGGCTCCACGGGAGTCTGAGCGATTAACTCCTTTGGCAAATCATAATAAAAGTCACTTGTTTTCATGTAAAGTCCTCGTTTTCAATTATAAATTTCAAAAATACAAAGCTGAAATAATTGACAATATGAGAGTAAAATGGTATATTATAAAGTAAGGCAATATGGCTTTGAATATTGCGAGGGGTAGTTAAGCTAAAGAATTTATATTTCAGCACACTGTTTCTATTTTATAATATTTATTCGAATATGGCAACTGCTTTTTTGATTTTATTTGTTAAATTTGGAGGAATCATAGTGAAAAAGTACAAGGTAGGAATTATCGGAGCAACAGGAATGGTAGGTCAGCGCTTTGCGCTTTTGCTTGAAAACCATCCCTGGTTTGAGGTTACCGTTCTTGCCGCAAGCGCAAGATCCGCCGGCAAAACCTACGGAGAATGTGTTGACGGCAGATGGCACATGACAGCCGAGCTTCCCGAAAAGTACAAGGATATGGTACTGATGGACGCGGAAAAGGTAGAGGAGGTTGCCGCTGAGGTTGACTTCTGTTTCTGCGCTGTTAATATGAAGAAGGATGAAATCAAGGCGCTTGAGGAGCGTTACGCAAAAGCGGAGTGCCCCATTGTTTCAAACAACTCCGCAAACCGCTTCACACCCGATGTTCCCATGGTTATTCCCGAAATCAACGCCGATCACCTTAAGGTTATCGAGGCTCAAAGAAAACGCCTCGGCACAAAAAGAGGCTTTATCGCGGTTAAGTCAAATTGTTCGCTGCAAAGCTACGTACCGGCAATCAATCCCCTTAAGGAGCTTGGTGTAAATAAGGTTCTTGCGTGCACTTATCAGGCAATTTCGGGCGCGGGCAAAACCTTTAAGACATGGCCTGAGATGATTGACAACGTTATCCCTTACATCGGCGGCGAGGAAGAAAAGTCC
>DOUO01000160.1 GCA_003520555.1 Oscillospiraceae bacterium | reverse complement strand
ACCGTCACAATCGACGTTGCCGGCCGCGACCATTTGCGCGGAGTTATTTCAAAGCTCAGCGATATTAACGGCATAGAGGAGATTAACAGAATCTGATGAAGGCAATAATTCAAAGAGTCAGCGGCGCCCGCGTTACCGTTGACAATGAAATAAAAGGCAAAATCAATACGGGTTTTTTAATTCTGCTCGGAGTTGAGCAGAACGACGACGAAACCGAGGCGCGGGTGCTGGCAAAAAAAATTGCCGGGCTTCGGGTTTTTACCGATGAAAACGACAAAATGAACCTTTCGCTCGCGGATGTGGACGGCGAAATTTTGGTTATTTCCAATTTCACGCTCTGCGCCGACTGTTCGCACGGCAGAAGGCCGAACTTCATTGCAGCCGCCGGACCGCAAAAGGCAGAACCGCTGTATGAATTTTTCTGCGGAGAATTGCTTAAAAACGGCGTTAGCAAGGTTGAAAAGGGCGTTTTCGGCGCGGATATGCAGGTTTCGCTTGTAAACGACGGGCCTGTTACAATTGATATTAACTCAAAGGATTTAAAACGATGATAAAAATAAAAATTTACCCGGTGACAATGCTGGGCACAAATTGTTCGTACATTGTTGACGAAGCCACGGGCAAGGCGGCGGTTACAGACCCCGGCGAAAAGTCCCAAAGATTGATTGACCAAATCAAATCGGACGGCGGCAAGCTTGAATATGTCCTGCTCACCCACGGTCATTACGACCATATCTGCTTTGCGAAGCAGCTTGCCGATATGTTCGGCGCGAAGGTTGTGACGGGCAGGGCAAACGCCGAATTTCTGCGCAATACAAACTACAACGGCACCGCGGCTCACGGCTTAAGCTTCACGCCGTTTGACGCGGATATCCTGCTTGGCGACGGTGACGTTTTCATGCTCGGCGAAACGGAATTCACCTATATCTCAACACCCGGACACACCTCGGGCTGCGGAGTTTTCCTTGCCGACGGAGTAATGTTCGCGGGCGACACTTTGTTTTGCGAATCCTACGGCAGAACAGACCTTCCCACCGGCGACGAAGCGCAGATGGCGCGCTCGCTTAAAAAGCTTAAGGAGCTTGACGGCGACTATCAGGTGATTCCCGGTCACGGAGAACTTACCACGCTGGAGCACGAAAGACGCTTTAATCCGCTCATGAGGATGCTCTGATGAACCTTTACGTCAAAAATAATCCCTTCGGATTTGAGCTTGAAAATCTTACGCGTTTGTATTTCCCGAACGAAAAAATTAACGTGCGCAAAGAGTTTGAAACCGTTGAAAAACCCTTTGTTTACGCTGAATCAGGCGAAAAAATCGGCGTGCGCGTAAGCGTCGGAGACTTTGACAAAGCTCTTGACGCCGAACCCGTCGCGGATAACCGTGACGAAACCGAGCTGCGGACGGTACAGCTTCTTTACAGGCTGCTTTCCGAGCTCAGCGGCGTTTCACAGCCGTGGGGACTGCTTACCGGCGTTCGGCCGATAAAGCTGTTTCGCAGACTTGCGCTTGAAAAGGGTGAGGAATACGCAAAAAAAGTTTTTTCCGAAAGCTTTTTTGTAAGCGATGAAAAAATCAGCCTTGCCGCTCAAACCGAACGCAACGAGGCAAAAATCCTGTCGCTTTCAAAGCCCGAATCGTTCAGCCTTTACGTCGGAATTCCGTTTTGTCCGTCGCGCTGCAGCTACTGCTCGTTTGTCATGTCGTCGGTTGAACGTGCCAAAAAGCTGATTGCTCCGTATACGCGGCTGCTTACCGAGGAGCTTAAAATCACCGCGGAAATCGCTTCCGAGCTCGGGCTGCGGCTTGAAAGCGTGTACTTCGGCGGAGGTACGCCCACAACGCTTGACGCCGAACAGCTCGGCGAAGTGCTGAATACGGTAAACACCTGCTTTGATATGTCGCGCTGCCGTGAATTTACCGTTGAGGCAGGCAGACCGGACACTATTGATTCGGAAAAGCTTAATGCTTTAAAAGAATATAAAGTCGGAAGAATAAGCATTAATCCCCAGACCTTAAATCCGCAAACCCTGCAAAATATCGGCAGAAAACACACCGTCGAGGATTTTTACCGCGCTTTTGAGCTTGCGCGAGCCTGCGGCTTTGACAACATCAATACCGACCTCATTGCCGGACTTCCGGGTGACAGCGCCGAAAGCTTTAAACATTCGCTTGATGAAATCCTCAGGCTTAAGGCGGAAAGCATAACCGTGCATACGCTTTGTGTAAAACGCGCCTCACGCCTGACAACCGAAGGCGTAACGCTGAATAAGGACGACGCCTGCCGCGCGCGTGAAATGCTGGAATACGCGCAAGGCCGCCTTACGGCTGAGGGCTTCCTGCCGTATTATCTTTACCGCCAAACGCGCATGGTGGGCAACCTTGAAAACGTAGGTTGGGCAAAGCCGGGAAGCGAAAGCTACTACAACGCCTACGTCATGGACGAAACCCATACAATCCTCGGCTGCGGTTCGGGCGCGGTCACAAAGCTCAAAAATCCGAATTCGGGATATCTTGAACGGATATTTAATTTCAAATATCCATATGAATATATAGACAGATTCGAAGAATTGATTAAAAGAAAAGACTCAATAAAGGCGTTTTATGGTCAATTATAAGGTTGATTATTATTAATAAACGTGGTATAATATACCCTAACAAAAAACGAAAGGTTGGTTTATATGGGAAAATTTGATACATTTTTTGACGACGCTGTTGTAAACGCCAAAGCCGCGGCGTCAGCTGTTTCAAAGAAAGCTGTAATTTTTTACGACGCTTCAAAGCATAAAATTTCAGCCGCTGAAATCAGAGGCGAAATCAACAAAAAGCTTAAAGAGCTTGGTAAGGTAACATATAAGTCTGAGGTTCACGGCACGGATTTGTTTGCCGAAAAGGAACAGCTCATTGAAGAAATCAAGGAGCTTATCGAAAACCTCAACATCATCAACGGTCACATCGCTCAAATCAAGAGCCAAAGGAAATGCCCCCAGTGCGAAGCAAGGGTTCCCAAGAACTCTGTATTCTGCAACATCTGCGGTACAAAGCTTGAGGACGCTTCCGCGGAGCAGGCTGTGATGGCGGCAGAGGAAAAGACTTGCGAAGCGGCAGAGGGTGAAACCTTTGAGGAAGCCGCGAAGGAAGTAAAGACAGCGGCAGCCGAAACCGCTCAGCAGGTAAGCGAAGCCGTGCAGAACGCTGTCGCGGATGTAAAGGAAGCGGCTGAGGATAAGGCTGAAGAAGTAAAAAAAGCCGCTCAGGACGTTGTCAGTGTTGACGACGCGTCAGACGATTTGTTTGTATAATTTTAGTAAATTGAATATTCAATAGGGGAGGCTGATAAGGCCTCCCGTGTTGTGTCAGACAGAAATTTGTGCCAAGCATACAATACTGTTATATTTGGAGGATTTATTTTGTCAAAAAAATATAACGCTGTTGCGGACTCCGAGCAAAACGCGTCCAAGGCATTTGTCAAAGGCGCGGCAATACTGACGGTAAGCATGATTGTTGTCAAGGTTTTCGGACTTCTTGACAAGGTTATTCTTGCCGACATCTACTCAATGTTCGGCGACAGCTTTGCCTCAATGGGAGTAGGTCTTTACAACAACGCGTATGAAATCTTCGTTCTGATTTTCACAGTGGCAACAGGCGGACTTCCCATTGTTATTTCAAGGCTCATATCGCAAAATATGGCTGAAAAGCGTTACAAGGACGTCAAGCAAATTCACGGCCTTTCAATTCCGATTTTTCTTATTGTCGGACTTGTCTGTATGCTCGGAATGATAATTGTCAGCTTTCCTTATGCCTTTAACGTAATAAAATCCCCTTATTCCGTATACGCGATGATGGCGCTTGCGCCCACAATTCTATTTGGATGCCTCACTTCAATTTACCGCGGCTATTTTGAGGGACAGCGCAATATGTTTCCCACCGCGGTTTCCGAGGTCGTCGAAGCGGTTGTAAAGCTTGTGCTCGGCGCGCTGTTCGCGTTTCTCATTATGAAGTTCGGAATGGAGAATTATCATCACACCCACACGTTTTTGTTTTTCCGCTTTAAGAATGACGTAGAAGCCCATAACACAATTCTCGCGTTTTCGGTTGCCGGCAATATATGCGGCATTTCAATCGCAAGCTTCTGTTCGTTCCTGTACCTGATGCTCAAGTATAAAATAGGCGGAGACGGAATTCCAAGGCAGTACCTTGAAGCGTCTGTTGACGCAAGAAGGAAAAAGGAAACCCTGAGCATCATCATTAAAACCGCGATTCCCATAGTAGGCGGCACGCTTGTAATGAGCATAGGCTCAATCATCGACGCGGCAATAATTCAGAACGTGCTGTTCAATATGTCGCACACCAACGCCGACGCGCTTTTCGCTCAGTACCACAAGTTTTATCCGCCGGAGGTATTCTACGGCGATAAATCCACAATTCACACCAGCCTTTGGGGCTGTTACGGCGCGTCGCTTACGCTTATGCAGCTTGTCACCGCGGTTACGCAGGTGTTCGGCTCAAGCGCGATGCCAAACGTTACAAGCGCGTGGACAAAGGGCGACAAAAAGGAGCTTAAAAGCTCAATTGACACCGTGCTGAAAATGACAATGATGTTCACGCTTCCCATGGCTTTGGGACTTGCGGTGTTGTCGCGCCCCGTTATGGCGTTCATATATTCAAGCCCCGACATCATAAACATCGGCGGCAACGTGCTCAGCCTTATGGGTATCACAACCATATTCACCGCTATCATCACACCGATATGCAGTATGCTTAACGGTATCGGCAAGGTTAAGCTTCCCATGATTTTGTACACCATCTGCATGCTTGTAAAAATCGGCACGTCATGGATTTTTGTAAGTATCCCGGAAATCAACATTCAGGGAGCAACGGCAGGTTCGCTGATTTCCTACGCGTTAATCTGCGTAATCGGTATGTATCTGCTTGTCAGGTACAGTCACGTTGTCCCGAACTTCTTTTCAACCACCGTGAAACCGCTTATCGGAGCGGTTTGCAGTGTCGCGACGGCATACTTTGTTAACCTTCTTTTGGCTCCGCATGTCAATCATCGTATATCAACGGTGTGCGCAATCCTGGCTGCGGCGGTAGTTTATATTGCAATTTTACTAATAATTAAGACATTTACCGCAGAAGAAATCAAAATTCTTCCAAAAGGTGAAAAAATTGCAAAAACACTTGAAAAATTGCATTTAATTGGGTAAAATAGTTAACTGTAGGATTTCAAAAATCCGCAGATTCGGAGATAAGGCAAATGAATTTTAAAGAAAAGTCCGAATACGGGTTTGAGGATTTGGTTGAAATAGTCCGTATCCTCAGAGCGCCCGACGGCTGTCCGTGGGACAGGGAACAGACGCACCATTCAATTCGCGCAAACTTCATTGAGGAAACCTATGAGGCAATTGAAGCTATTGACACCGAGGATTCCGAACTTCTTAAGGAGGAACTCGGCGACGTGCTTTTGCAGGTCGCGCTTCACAGTGAAATGGAAAGCGAACAAAACCGTTTTGATTTAAACGGCGTGGTGGACGGTCTGTGCAAAAAGCTCATTATCCGCCATCCTCATGTTTTCGGCGACAAAACCGCCGGCAATGTTGACGAGGCTCTTTCAAACTGGGACGAGGTCAAAAGAAAAACCAAATCTCAGAAAAATCACACACAGGCAATGCAGGGTGTTTCAAAGGCTCTGCCGTCGCTTATCCGCAGCGAAAAAATCCAGCGCAAGGCGCGCAAGGCAGGACTTGACTTCGGTTCCCTTGAAGAAGCGTTCAGCAAGCTGAACGAAGAATGTACGGAGCTTGAGGTCGCAATACGCCACGGAAACGAGGAAAACCGTTATGAGGAAATCGGCGACGTGCTGTTTTCCGTTGTAAACGTAGCCCGTTTTCTGAATATTGACAGCGAACACGCGCTGCAGGATTCCTGTGAAAAGTTTATCAGGCGTTTTGAAATGCTTGAAAAACTTGCCGAAGCACGCGGCATAAGCATGGATTCGGCATCAACCCGACAGCTTGATTCCCTATGGGATGAAGTTAAAATAAATTTAAAAGGAAATAATGGAGGTAATCTATCATGAAAAAGACAGAACTTATTGCTGCAATCGCAGAAAAAGCAGAGCTTTCAAAGAAGGATGCCGAAAAGGCTCTTTCCGCAACAATCGATACAATCATCAACGCGGTAGCAGAGGGCGACAAGGTTCAGCTCACAGGCTTTGGTACATTTGAGCAGCGCCAGAGAAACGCAAGAACAGGCGTTGATCCCAGAACAGGCAACTCAATCGAAATTGCCGCTTCAAAGGTTCCCGCTTTTAAGGCAGGCAAGGCATTCAAGGATATCGTTAATAAGTAATCCTTAAATCAAAGCTAAAGAGAGCCGTAAACCGGCTCTTTTTTGTTTATCGGCAATTAATGCTTTATACCAATTTTAATTCTTTAAAAGGAGAAATCATGAGACTTGATAAATATTTAAAGGTTTCGCGGCTTATCAAGCGCAGAACCGTGGCAAATGAAGCTTGCGATGCAGGCAGGGTCGCGGTTAACGGTAAGCCTGCCCGAGCATCTTATGATGTTAAGCAGGGCGATGTGATTGAAATCACCCTCGGCGCCAAAACCGTTAAGGTTCGCGTTACCGAGGTAAAAGAGGTTGTCCGCAAAGAAGAAGCCGCTTCAATGTACGAAGCGGTTGTGTAAGTTACCGTTATAAAGCAGAGAAAATTATCGGCTTTTGTCAAATGCTTTAAGAAAAAAACTATAATCATAATCTACAATAACGTT
>DOUO01000078.1 GCA_003520555.1 Oscillospiraceae bacterium | reverse complement strand
CAAGCAAAAAGGGAGACCGCGTACAGTCTCCCTTATAATAATCAAAAAAGATTTAAACTTTAACGTGCATCCACCATTCACCGGCAGAGATCGCGCTCTTGTAGGGGACGTCGCAAGGAGCGTTGTAACTCATACCGAAATATGTATATGCTGTTCTGTGTCTGCTCCATTCGGGGTCGTAGATTCTTCCGTCTACCTCTGCCCAGCCGTGACCGCCGCTGTTGCAGGCGTAGGCTGTTGTATAGCCGATTGCCTTTGCCATAAACGCGAACGCCGCGCCGTAGCTGAAGCAGTCGCCCATGCCGTCCTCAAGTATATCGTTAGCGTAAATAATGTGCCAATCTTTTCCGTGGTATGTAGCACGGGGTACGCGCTCAACATACGCTTTCTTCATGTAGTCAAACGCCGCCTTAAGCTTTTGCTCCTTAGTCATATTGCGGTTTGTGCATTTGTTGACCTCTTTAATAGCTCTGCTTAAGGTTTTGTCGGATTCGGTTTTAACCTTGGTTGCCGTGCCGTTTATTACGTTGAAGGTTGTGCCGTTTTTGGTAACTACACCGCAGTATTTTGAGTCAACAACGCCTGAGCTGTCGGCGTAGCGGTAGCCGTCCTTGTCGCTTCCGACAACGCCGTTTTTCTGCATAACGCCGTTTGAATCGTAATAATAAGTCTTGCCGTTAACGGTGACAAAGCCCGACTGCAAATAACCGTTTTTGAAGTTGTAGGCTACGCCCTTGTAGTTGATTATGCCGTTCGCAAGCGACTTGTTATAATAAAACTTTGTATTTGTAACATGGTTGCTTATTGATACGCCCTTTTCATTTAAATAACGCAGGGTGTAAGTGTAGAGAGTGTTGGCCGGAACGGATGTGTCAACATATTCGGTACCATTGACATCGGCAAGGGGCGACCATGTGCCGTCAAAATTTCTGCGGTAAACTCTGCATCCGGCAACGCCGTTCATCGCGTTCCACTTAACCTTCATTCCGTTTGATACGGAAGTGACGGAGGTAACCGCAGGAGGCGCGTAAAAGCGGAATGTCCAACCGGTTGCGTTGTATCCGCTTACAAAGCTGCCGCTGCCGTTTAAGGCGCGCACGGTGTAGGTGTAGTCTGTGCCGCTTGCAAGGTTTTTGTATTCAAAAGAAGTCGCGGTTGTGTCTCCGATACCCTTCCAGCTTGTACCGTTCTTTACAAAAACTCTGTATTTTGCGGCGCCGGCGGATTTGTTCCATGTAAGCTTTGTACCGGTTGCGGTGTTTTCAAGCTTTGTAACCGCCGGAGCCTGCACGTATGTACCTGCTTTGCCGGATGTGCTGTAGTGGCTTAAGAATTTTTTGCTGTCGTCCGACATACAGCGCACGGTGTAAACATAGCTTTTGCCGGAGGAAACATTTGCGTCAGTGTATGAGGTTGAGGGTGTGTCGGTGATTCTTTTCCACGAACCGCCCTCTTTTACGTAAATACGGTAATTATTTATTCCGGAAAGCGGAGTCCAGCTGACCTTTAAGCCGCCGTTTACGCTTTCCACGGTCTTGATTTGCGGTACGGCATAGAAGGTGTTTTTTACACCCTCGACATCGTAAGCGCTCGCAAAGCTGCCGTCGCTGTTAAGCGCGCGGACAGTATAAGTATAAGAAGCGTTGCTGATAAGGTTTTTGTGCTCAAAGCTTAAAGACGCAGTGTTGCCCAAGCCTTTCCAGCCCGAACTGTTTTTTACGAAAACTCTGTATTTTGCGGCGCCGGCACACTTATCCCAGCTGATTTTCGCTCCGTTTGCCACGTTCTGAATTGAGGTGATATGCGGAGTCAAAACATACGTACCGCTTTTTCCGGAGGTATAATGGCTGAGGAAGGTTTTGTTGTCATCGGACATACAGCGAACGGTATAGGCGTAGGTTTTACCGGGCTCTGCATTTGCGTCAACATATGAATTTGATTTTGTGTCAAGAATTCTCTGCCATGAGCTTCCGTTTTTGACATAAAGTCTGTAGCTGTTTACGCCTTCAATCTTGTTCCAGCTGATTTTCAAACCTTCCGTGCTTCCCTGAACGGCGGTAATTGACGGAGTTGAATAAAAAGTATGCGTCCAGCCGGTTGTGTAGTAACGGCTCATGAACTTGCCGTTTTTGTCAAGCGCGCGCACGGTGTAAGTGTACGCGGTGTTATTCTTAAGATTTTTATGCTCAAAGCTAAGTGAAGCGGTGTCTCCTATACCCTTCCAGCTTGTTCCGTTTTTAATGAAAACTCTATACTTGACCGCGCCTTTGTACGCGTCCCACGTAAGCTTAAAACCGCTTAAAGTCGGCGTAACGCTTTTTACATTGGGACAATCCGACGGAACCGCCTCGGCGGAAACGCTTTGAGATTGAATTGTCTGCGCCGAAGCAGCCGAAACTGAGCTAAGCGCAATTAATGCCGCGCATACCACGGCAAGAGCTTTATATTTCATATACTACCTCCTGAAATTTGTTCTCTTTGATTATACATAATAATACTACTTTTTTCAAGCATTTTGAAGCATTTTGAAAATATTTGTCAAATTTCGTATTACAAGATTAAAAAAGCAAAAACATTCATAAATACTATTGTGTTTTATTCAGTTTAATGTTATTATTATATAAAATAAATTGACATTTTATACAACATTTTTGCATAGTGATGACATATGAGAGAGATTATTAACCTAAACAACGGCTGGGAATTTACAGAATGCTGTGACGAAGCCTTTTTAAACGGCTGCGGAAGCTTTGAATCGGTGCGCCTTCCGCACACCTGCAAAACAACTCCGTACAATTATTTTGACGAGAGCGTTTACCAAATGGTGAGCGGCTACCGCAAAAAGCTCAGGCTCGGCAAGGCAGCGCAAGGCAAAAGGGTGTTTTTGGTCATTGAAGCGGCAGCCCACTGCGCGACGGTTTTTGTTGACGGAAAACAATGCCGGCGCGAGCATAAATGCGGCTATACGGCCTTTGAAGCAGAACTGACAGACCTTTTGAGCACCGAACGCGAAAGCGTGGTCGCAATAAAGGTTGACAGCCGCGAAACCAGAAACACTCCGCCCTTCGGCAAGGTAGTGGACTACATGACCTACGGCGGATTGTACCGCGAGGTCAGGCTTGAAATACGAGAGCAAGGCTTCATAAGCGACGTTTTTGTGCGCCCGACGATTCCTCCTGAGGCAGCTCTCAGTGAGAAGGCCGACAAAAAGGAAATTGAAAAGGCTGTTTTTAAAGGCGTTGCCGAAAGTACAGTCGCGACAGAAGGAACCCGCGGCGATAAAATAGTCCAGCACTTACTTGACGAAAGCGGCAACATTTTGGCTTTTGCCGAATGCGGCAAGGGCGAAAAGCCAAGGCTTGTACTGAACAACGCGCGGATGTGGGACGTGCTGTCCCCTACTCTTTATACGGTTAAAACCGAGCTGTTTGAAAACGGCGAACCGATTGACCGCGTAAGTACGGTAATCGGCTTTCGCAAAGCAGTGTTTAAGCCCGACGGATTTTACTTAAACGGAAGAAAACTGAAAATAACCGGGCTTAACCGCCACCAGAGCTATCCGTATGTCGGTTACGCAATGCCGAGGTCAATTCAGCGCTTTGACGCGGATATACTTAAAAACGAGCTTGGACTGAACGCCGTGCGAACCTCGCATTACCCGCAGTCACACCACTTTATTGACCGCTGCGACGAGCTTGGACTATTGGTTTTTACCGAAATTCCGGGCTGGCAGCATATAGGCGACAGCGAATGGAAAAAAATTGCGGTTAAAAATACCGAGGAAATGGTTGTTCAGTACCGCAACCACCCGTCAATCATCCTTTGGGGCGTAAGAATTAACGAGTCGCGGGACGACGATGAGTTCTACCGTAAAACAAACAAGCTCGCTCGCGCGCTTGACCCGACACGTCAGACAGGCGGTGTGAGATGCAATAAAAACAGCAGTCTTTTGGAGGATGTTTACACCTACAACGATTTTGTTCACGACGGTACAAATCAAGGCTGCGAGCCAAAGAAGGCTGTGACCTCAAATATAAACAAACCGTATTTGATTTCGGAATACAACGGTCATATGTACCCGACAAAAAGCTTTGACGACGAGGAACAGCGGCTTGAGCACGCGCTGAGACACGCGCGCGTTTTAAACAGCGCCGCGTCGTATACGGACATTGCCGGAAGCTTCGGCTGGTGCATGTTTGATTACAACACACACAAGGACTTCGGAAGCGGAGACAGGATTTGCTATCACGGCGTTTGCGATATGTTCCGTAATCCGAAGTTAGCGGCGGCGGTTTACGCCTGCAACCAAAGCGAAACGCCGGTGCTTGAAATCAGCTCCACCATGGACATCGGCGAACACCCGGCAGGCAACCGCGGCAGAGTTTACGCCTTTACCAACGCCGACAGCGTGCGGTTTTTCATTAACGGAGTTTTTATACGCGAATACACCGCGGCGGACAGCGAATTCAAAAAACTTAAGCATCCGCCGATTGAGATAAACGACTTTATCGGCGACCGAATAATAAACGAGGAAAGCTTTACGCCGCGTCAGGCGAGGCTTGTAAAGGAAATATTAAACGAAAGCACACGTTTCGGCATGAACAACCTTTCCCCTACCGCAAAGCTTAAGGCGGCAACTTTGATGACGCGTTACCGCATGACCTTTGACGACGCGTACGCGCTTTACGGCAAATATATAGGCAACTGGGGACAGGAATCAACCTCGTTTACATTTGAGGCGGTAAAAAACGGAAAAGTAGTTAAAACCGTAATTAAGCAGCCGTTTTCGAGCCGCAGACTTACTGCCGAAGCAAGCAGCGCAAGCCTTGTTGAGGACAGCACCTACGACGTCGCGGCGGTGAGAATAAGAATGACCGACCAAAACGGCTGCACTCTTCCTTTTTTCGTTGGAGCTGTTAACGCCGAGCTTGAGGGAGAAGCGGAAATTATAGGCGGCAAAACGGTTATACTGCGCGGAGGAACGGGCGGTTTATATATAAAAACAACAGGCAAAAGCGGAAAAGCAAAGCTTACCTTATGTGCCGACGGATGTGAAAGCGTAACCGCAGACTTTAACATAATTTGCAAGGAGGAAGAAAATGAGCGATAAATCAAAGGTTATTTTCGGCAACCGAATCAACCCTCGGGCTGTGCGCAAGGCAGAAAAGAACAAGCTGAAATATATAAAAAAATACGGCGATGACAGCGGCGCGGATTATTCCGCAAAGCTTGTGCCTAACGCCTGCCTCGGCGAGCCGCTCGGCGTAAGTGACTTAAGGGTAAACGAGGGTAAATCAGACCTGCCGTTTGATACGGAAAAAGGCGTTATTGTGGGCAATATCCGCATGGGCTTCGGTCATTACCGCATTTCAATAGCTATGGCTTCCGCAGCTCATGCTCTGGGCTACACGCCGTACTGGATGGATTTGAACTCCTACCCGGACACAACCTGCACCAAAATAATAGGAGCGCAAAACGACCTTTACTCGCTCGGCTCGCGGATTTCACAAAAAAGCAGGCTTTTTAACAAGCTTGTGTGGGAGCCGCTTAACTACGAAGGCTTCAGAAAGCTTACATACAATTCGTCCGACCAAAAGGTCGCGGAGCTTATGGCGCCGGTTTTTAAAAACGTGCCTAAGGAAATTCCGCTTATAGGCACGCACGTATGGCCTGCTCAGGCGGCTTTGCACGCAGGAATGAAATACGTCGTAAACGCGATTCCGGACAACTGGCCCATGGCGCTTCATCTTGCCGAAGGCAGCGTTCACATAATCCAGACGTATCAAAGCTACATGGGCTACAGAATTCTTAACGGAATGCAGGGTAAGGACGTTCTAAAGCCCATGCCCGAGGCCAGTCTTGTGTATACGGGCAGATATATTGACCATGAGCTTGTCGCGAATCTTGAAAAAGACTGCAAACTCAGGCTTGAGCGCAAAAACCGGGGCAAGCCTATGAGATTTTTGCTGACAATAGGCGGCGCAGGGGCGCAGCGCGAGCTTTTTGCGGCTGTAATCAACCATCTTCTTCCCTACATCAAAAAAGAAAAAGCGGCGCTGTACGTAAACGTAGGCGACTACCGCAAGGTGTGGGACGAGCTTTGCGAAATTATCCCGTCGCTAAAAGCGCTCGGAAAAACTCATTTTGACAATTGGGACGAAACCCGGGCGTTTGCCGATTCGGCGGTCGATAACGAAGTTTCGGGAATTCACGCGTTTTGCCATGAAAATATTTTTGAGGCGGTTTACTGCACAAACCTGCTGATGCGCAGCGCGGACGTACTTGTTACAAAACCAAGCGAGCTTGCGTTTTACCCGATACCAAAGCTGTTTTTAAAGAGAATAGGCGGCCATGAGCGTTGGGGCGCAATTCATTCGGCGGAGCTTGGCGACGGCACGCTTGAATGTCGTGATATTCCGCACACGGTACAAATGATAGATATGTTTTTAAATGAAAAAGAATTGTTTGAACAGATGATTGGCTGTATTTTGCAGGGAAAACAAACGGGAATATATGACGGCGCGTACAACGCCGTTAAGATAGCGTTCAACCTTAAACAAAACAACGGAAAGTGAGGATAACTATGAACGAACCAAAACTGTCAGGCAGAGCCAAGCTCAGCTACGCGCTTGCCGCTGTAGGCAAAGACATGGTCTACATGCTGTCTGCAAGCTATGTGCTGTATTACTTTCAGGACGTGCTTGGAGTAAGCGCGATTGCCATGGGTACAATTTTGCTTGTGGCGCGTATTTTTGACGCCTTCAACGACCCTATCATGGGCGTCGTTGTTGCCAAAACCAAAACCCGCTGGGGAAAGTTCCG
>DOUO01000063.1:1865-3757 GCA_003520555.1 Oscillospiraceae bacterium | reverse complement strand
TTTTTTAAATCGTAGGATATATAACCCTGCGCGTCCGCTCCGTCGGGTAAAAAGCTTGATGTAAAGCGCTCTCCCCATTGCTGGCGTATTGTGACCGACGGCGAAAGCACAATTGCCGGCGCGTTAAGCCTGCGGATAAGCTCCAAGCCCAAAATCGTCTTGCCGCTTCCGGGGGCGGCGACAATATGAATTTTGCCGTCCCTGAGGTGTGCCGCCGAGTTTTGCAGAACCTTAGCCTGATAGTCGCGGAATGTGCCCTTAAAGCCTATATTTGAAAAGTCCATAAAAATGTCCTCCGTATTATACTGATGAAAAAACCGGCTCGCGAAAAACAAGCCGGTTTTGTACTAACTTAATTAGTCTTCATAAGGAACAAAATCTTCCTTGCCAACGCCGCAAACGGGGCAGCACCAATCGTCGGGAATATCCTCAAACGCTGTGCCGGGGGCAATACCGCTGTCGGGATCGCCCTCTGCGGGGTCATAAATATAGCCGCAAGGCTCGCACATGTATTTCATTGCCGTTTCTCCTTTCATAATTTATTATAATTATAATTCATACCGGCGTTTCAGTCAAGCGTATTTGCGCCCGAAGCTCCGGTTTCGTGTTTGGAAATAAACATAAAGTCAACCAGCGTTTCCTTAAGCGGAAAAGCCTTGCCGTTTATTGTCACCTCAGGCTTTGAATTCTCCGCGTATTCACAGCCAAAAATCGAAAAGCTGCCAAGCCCTTCGCACTCATATTCACGCGGTTTAATTCCGTTAAAGCTGAGATTTGCGTCCGCAAGCTTTGTGGCAAAGAAAATCATCTGATTTTTGCTGTGCTTGTTGCGGATTCTCATAATGCGCACGTTTGAGTCCTTTGAGTTAACATTGGGAACAGGATAAATCTTTTTGTAGCTTATCAGCGAGGTATGCAGGTCAATTGAAGTGTAACGCTTTCCGTACTTGTTGTAAACCGCCGGGCGAATCATATCGTCCAAAAAGAAGTATGCCAGCACAAAGGCTTCTTTTTCGTTTTCGGTTAAAATTTCAAGCACCTCGTGAGCGGTTTCGGGATTTTCGTTCTTCTCGTCCTGAACCTCGTCCTCTATGCTTTTGTAACGCGCTCCGTCAACGCAGATTATCGTGATAAGCAGAATTACAATAACGGCAACGGGTATCAGCGAAAGGCAAAGCAAATCAACCAGGAAATTTGCATGCCAGGTATGGTTAAGCATTACAACTGTGATTATAAAGGCGTATATAGGTATTCCGACCGAAAGCGCTATAATAGCGTTGCGCCTCAGTTTTTTGTCTCTGTCCATAAATTATCCTTTGTGATAGTTGTTTATACAGGAACTTATTGTCTGCCGAATTACAGCAGGTGAGCTCTTAAGAAATCTCCGTTTTGTTTGCAAAGGTAAGCCGGCGCGATGTCAAACACGGTTTTTGCTCCGCTCATGCCTTCGGCGTTCATTCTTGCCGCGGCTCTTGCGCACGCAAGCAATACCGAACCGGTGAATTCGGGGTTTGAGTCAAGCTTGAGGCTGTACTCAATAACGTGATTGTTGCCCTCGCTTGTTGTGCCCGAGTAAATAACCGAACCTCCGTGGGGCAGACCGCTGTGGTTTGCCTTCATTTCCTCGGCGGAAATAAAGTGTACTGTGGTGTCGTAGTCGGCAAAATAGTTGGGCATAGTCTTGATTTCATTTTCTATTCTTGCCAAATCAGCGCCTTCTTCGGCTACAACAAAGCATTCGCGGGTGTGCTTTTCACGGGTGGTAAGCTCGGGGTTTTCTCCGCTTCTTACTCTGTCCAAAGCCTCGGGAACGGGAATTGTGTACTGACGGCAGTCCGAAACACCGTCAATTCTGCGTACTGCGTCCGAATGTCCCTGGCTTACGCCCTTGC
>DOUO01000063.1:0-1820 GCA_003520555.1 Oscillospiraceae bacterium | reverse complement strand
GCTTACGCCCTTGCCCCAGAAGGTAAAGTCCTTTCCGTCGGGTAAAACGGCTGTCGCGTAAACTCTGCTGAGAGAAAACATGCCGGGATCCCAGCCGCAGGAAATAATACCTACTTTTGACGCCGACTTTGCCGCCGCGTCAACATTCGCAAAATGCTCCGGCACTCTTGCGTGGGTGTCAAACGAATCGATAACGTTGTACATAGCGGCGTATTTGGGAGTCATCACGGGCAAATCGGTTGCGCTGCCGCCGCAAATAACCAAAACATCAATGTCCTCTTTGCCCGAATCAAGGTCGGAAACGCTCTTTACGGGCGCGTCGCTGTTAATCTTAAGAGCGGAAGGGTCACGGCGTGTGTATACCGCGACAAGCTCCATGTCATCGTTCTTTTTGATTGCGGCTTCAACGCCTTTGCCGAGGTTGCCGTAGCCCAATATACCTATTTTTGTCATTTTTATTCCTCCTGAATTATGATTTGAATTTAATTATTTATCTGATATTTTTAAGATTATGTCAATCCGAAATCTTAAGACTGATGTCAAACGCCGTTACGGAATGGGTGATAGCGCCCATGGAAATAATGTCAACGCCCGTTTCGGCAATTTCGCGCAGGGTTTTGTCGGTAATCCCGCCGCTTGCCTCAAGCAAAGCCTGCCCGTTTGCAAGCTTAACCGCCTCGCGCATCATTTCACAGCTCATGTTGTCAAGCATAATTACGTCAACCTTTGCTTCAAGCGCCTGCTTAAGCTCGTCAAGGGTTCTTACCTCAAGCTCAATTTTTGTCATGTGGCCGAGCTTCGATTTAAGCTTTGAAACGGCATTTTTTATTCCGCCGCCCGCGTCAACGTGGTTGTCCTTAAGCATTGCCGCGTCGCTTAAATTGTAGCGGTGGTTTTTTCCGCCGCCTACGGTTACCGCGTACTTTTGAAGAGGGCGAAGCCCGGGAAGTGTTTTGCGCGTGTCCGCGATTGAAGCTTTTGTGCCCTTTATAATTTCAACCGCGCGGTTTGTCGCGGTGGCAACGCCGCTTAAATGCTGAATAAGGTTAAGAGCTGTTCGCTCGCCCTTCAGCAACGCTCGGGTTTTGCCGTGAATTTCCGCAATAATATCGCCTTTTTTCAGCTTGTCGCCGTCGTGCTTGTACACCTTTGCCTGAAAGCCTTGAGGCTGCAAAATCTCAAAAACTCTGAGAGCGATATCGATTCCGCACAGTACGCCGTCGCTTTTCGCAAGAAATACAGCGGTGTTTTCCTGCTCTTCGTCTATTAAATAATCGGTGGTTGTATCAAGGTAATTGATGTCCTCAAGCAAAGCGGTTTTTATAATATTGTCAACGTAAATCGGGTTAATCATTATTGCCCTCCCTAACCTCGTCCAAGATAATGCTCGCGCAAACGGCAATGCTCTTGGCTTCTACTAAATCCGAGCTGATTTCATAGCGTTCGGCAAACAGCTCGCGTATAATATTTTCAACCTTACGGTAGCTTTCTTCGTACTTTTCGGGCTTCGGCAGTACAAAATAAGCGTCCTGCAAAATTTCCCGGATTTGCGAACGGAAACCGCTCGGCATTTTTTTGCCGGTAACAGGTCTGTGCGCAGGCTCAAGACCAAGCGGCTTTCTGCCGTATTTTTTAAGCTTGCGCGTAATATCCTCGGCTGCGGTGCGCGAATAAACAAGCGCTTCCAAAAGCGAATTGCTTGCAAGGCGGTTTGCGCCGTGAACTCCCGTGTGCGCGCATTCTCCGGCAGCGTAAAGCCCGTCAATTGAGGTTCGCGAATTCAAATCAACGTCAATGCCGCCCATAAGGTAGTGCTGGCA
>DOUO01000001.1 GCA_003520555.1 Oscillospiraceae bacterium | reverse complement strand
TCCATGCGGTCAACCAAATCCCAAACAACATCCGAAATACTTACGTCAAGGTTCGGTTCGTCATTAGTTACCGCAAAAATATTAATGTCCTTTTCGGTGTCGCTGTAAACCATAGTCTGGTATGTGGTTATTGAACCGGAATGGAACAATCCGCTTCCCAGCATACGGATTCCGAAGCCGTAATCCTCGTCCTTGTCGTCGGTGTAGTCCGTGGACATCATTTCAACGCTTTCCTTGTTCAGAACCTCGTTTGTTTTAAACGACGTCAGCCACAAATCCATGTCGTGCGCGTTGGAAATAATGTCGCCGAGTCCCATAGTTACGCCGACGTACACTGTCTTGGGATGAACCGTCGGAGCGGCAAGATGCGGTATGTTTCTGAAATCATTTTCGTCAATAAAGGACGAATTCACCATACCCAGCGGCTTGAAAATCTTTTCGTGAACATAGTCGCTGTAGCTTTGACCTGTGACGATTTCAACAATGCGCGCCAACAGGAAATAGTTTGAATTTGAGTATTCAAAATCCGTGTCAGGTTCAAAAACCAGAGGCTGATGAAGTATCCAGTCCTCAAGCCTTTCGCGGTTTTCGGCAACGGAGTTCTTGTTGGTGATTACGTCGCGAAGCTCGCCGGTGGGAAGCTCGGTAAAGGCGTTGTCAATATATTCAACGTCGTAAAATTCCGCAATTCCCGAACGCATGTCAAGCATATGACGCAAGGTTATGTCCTTGCCGATAGTGTAACGCGGAAAATATTTTGTCACCTTGTCGTCAACACTCAGCTTTCCGTCCTGCTGCAGCGTCAATATTGCCGCGGCGGCAAACTGCTTTGAAACCGAGCCTACGCAGAACCGTGTATCAACTGTAATAGGTTCTTCGGTACGGTCACTTTCAACGCCGCCTGTCACTTCATAAAGAGGCATACCGTCCTTGGTCATGCGGACAACTCCGCTGAAGCTTTCGTCGTCATCAAGCGCACTTCTGTAAATATTAGCGGTACCGTCCGGAGCTTTGCTGCACGCGGCAAAGGAAATAAGCATTGCGGCAGACAGTAATACAGCTAATAATCTTTTCATGAGAATACCTCCTTCTGCATATTCTTTCGCAGGATACAATTTTCATCTTGCGTTAACTAAAGTATAACATACCGACCATGACAAAATATGGACAAAAATGTGACGGTTTTGAAAAAATTCAAAATTTTTTTAAAAACCTGCCCCACAACCTCACATTTTCCTTATTTCTAAGGGAGAGGCGGCAAAGAATAATAATTGTCCCCGAACAAAAGCCGGGCACACAGGTTTTTACAACACTGCGTGCCCGGTTATGATTATTTATTTTTGTCCGTCAATCAGAGCTTCGGCGTATTGAAAACGTCGGAATAAAGCATGTCGCGGATAACGGTAAGTCCGTCCTTTTCGGAATAAACCGAAACAACGGGCATTTCACGGCTGAGGAACACAGCCATGCCCTCCGTTACCGAGTAAGCGCCGGTGCGGCAGAACACAAGGATGTCGCCGATACCGAGGCTGTCAAATTCAGCGCCGCGCGCCAAAATGTCGGCAGTGGTGCAAAGGCTTCCGCAAAGCGTCCACGCCTTTACTCCGTCCCGAACGTCGCTGTTCTTAAGATGAACAATGTTCGGTATTTGCATACCCTGAAGCTGTCCGTCATATTTAAGCTGGTTTAAGCCGCCGTCAACAATAACGTAATTGATGTCGTAATTTGTCTTTGCGTCAATAACCTTTGTGAGGTAGTAACCGCAGGGAGCGGCAAAGAAACGTCCCATTTCAACGGTAAGCTCGGTTTTTTCGGACAGTTCGCGGATTTTTTCGCTGATAGAAGCCAAACGCTCCTCCTCAAGCTCGTCGGCGTTGCTGTCAAAGTAGTTAACAGCCAAGCCTGTGCCGTACTCAATGCGGTTAACGGTAAAGCCGAGGTCGTCCTTGACGCGTACAATTAAATCCGCAAGGTAATCAAGCTCTCTTTCAATGGGCTTAGCCTTTTTCTTCTGAGTGCCGGTGAAGTAATGCAGACCTACAATTTCCATGCCCTTGTAGCTGTCGCGGTTTTTGATGATGTCCAAAACCGTTGCTTCCTCCATGCCGAACTGGCTTCCGCCCTTGACGTCGGTAACGCGGAGCAGTACGGGGTAAACCTTGCCGCGCTTAACGCCTTCGCCGTTAATCATTTCAACGTGCAAAAGGCTTTCCGCGGTGAATGTGCCTACCTCGTCGTCAGCCGCGCGCTGAACGTCCCTGAGGGTTTTGTTTACGCCGGAAAAGATGATTTTGCTTGTGTCAACGCCGGTTTTTTCACATATTGTAAGTTCGCCGGGTGAACAAACCTCGATTTTGTCAAAAACATCGGGAAGTCTGCCCAGCAAAAACGGATTGGCTTTGATTGAAAAACAGATGCCTGTTTTTTCACCGAAGTATTTTTTTACCAACCGAGCGCGCTTTTCAAACTCATCCAAATCAAAGATATAAGACGGTGTGGCAAGCTGCGCGGAAAGCTTTTCCAACAA
>DOUO01000018.1:3810-7174 GCA_003520555.1 Oscillospiraceae bacterium | reverse complement strand
GCGGTCACTCGCACCAAATAAAGAGGTATCGAAAGGTATCTCTTTATTATATTGTTTTTTATTATTTATAATATAAGTAACAGACAGAGAAAAACTCCCGAGGTCGGAAACTTCGGGAGTAATTTTTATGTTAGTTTTATTTTCCGAGAGCCGCGTTGAAAATCGTTCCGGCTGTATCCATCATTTGATTCAACTTGCCGGCTCCGCATTTTTCGCGGATGGTTTTAATTGCCTGCGTATACAGCTCCGGGGTATTGTGAGTAAAGGAGTGAGCGTCAGAGCCGAGTATGTCAATATAACCGCCCTCAATAAGCTTTAACAATTTACGCTTTTTGAAATACGGCGCTTTGTCGGCGTAATTTGAGATATTTGTCTGAATTACAACGCCCATATCCTGCAGCTCCTCAATAAAACCCGGATTATCAAGCAGGTAACGGTAGCGTTCCACATGCGGCATTA
Organism: Oscillospiraceae bacterium; assembly: GCA_003520555.1. Lineage (GTDB taxonomy): Bacteria > Bacillota > Clostridia > Oscillospirales > Acutalibacteraceae > Ruminococcoides. The sequence goes on along the minus strand of DOUO01000018.1, from coordinate 6,715 downwards.
CCGGGATAAAACGGTGATTTTCAATAAGCGAATAAAACTTTTGCATGGTTTTTTCGCCAAAGTGAGAGCCGTACGGATATTCGGTAAGTACATATCTTGACTTGCCGTAGGTTATCCCGGTAAGGTCGTCGTTATTGAACAGATATTCCGTTACGTAAACCTCCGTACCGAGGACAAGCTCTACATCATCGGGGATATAAGGCTTGAATTTATCAAAAGCTTCCTGCCTTGTTTTCAAAAAATCCTCAAGGCTGAGTTCGTTGGTGTAAAAATGCGGAGTAAGGCAGATTTTGTCTACTCCCTGCTTTTTCAGACAATCGATGAGCTCGAGGCTGTCCTTTACGGTTTTTGCTCCGTCATCAAACGCCGGCAGAATGTGTGAATGCATGTCATAAAGCTGCATATTTTTCTCCTTTAAAGAGCCTGACAAACCAGGTCGCCCATCTGTGAGCAGCTGACCTTATTCATTCCCTCTTCATAAATATCGGGTGTTCTGTTTGCTTCAAGCACCTTCGCAACCGCGTTTTCAATAGCTACGGCTGCTTCCGGCTGATTAAGCGAATAGCGGAGCATCATTGCGACAGACAGTATTGTAGCAAGCGGATTGGCAATTCCTTTGCCCGCAATATCGGGGGCAGAGCCGTGAATCGGTTCGTAAAGTCCGAGCTTGCCGCCGGAAAGACTTGCGGACGCAAGCATACCGATTGAACCGGCAATCATTGAGGCTTCGTCGGAAAGAATGTCGCCGAAAATGTTTGAGGTAACAATAACGTCAAACTGCTTTGGGTTGCGAACAAGCTGCATAGCGCAGTTGTCAACGTACATATGGTTAAGCTCAACCTCGGGATATTCCTTGCTTACCTCAATAACGGTTTTTCTCCAGAGGCGCGAGGATTCAAGGACGTTTGCCTTGTCTACGCTTGTGAGCTTTTTGTTTCTTTTCATTGCCATGTCAAAGGCAACGCGCGCGATGCGCTCGATTTCAGCAACGGAATACTTTTCGGTATCCCAAGCCGCGTCGTCCGATTTACCGCGTTCGCCGAAATAAATTCCGCCGGTGAGCTCGCGGACAATCATGATGTCCATGTTGTCGCCGATGATTTCATCCTTAATCGGAGAAGCGCTTTTAAGCGGTCCGAAAATTACGGAAGGACGAAGATTCGCAAAGAGTCCCAGAGCGCCGCGGATTCCCAAAAGGCCTGCTTCGGGACGGTTATTGCCGGGCTGATTGTCCCACTTGGGGCCGCCTACCGCGCCCAAAATAACGCTGTCGCTCGCCTTGCACTTCGCAACGGTTTCATCGGGAAGCGGAACTCCGGTAGCGTCAATTGCGCAGCCGCCGAGCAAGGCTTCGTCATATTCAACGGTGAAGTTAAACTTTTCGGCGGTTTTATCAAGAACCTTAACCGCCTGTTCAACGATTTCGGGGCCGATGCCGTCGCCCTTTAAAAGTGTGATTTTATAGTTTGCCATAATATATACATCCTTTCAGAACAATTTACTCAGTTTCCTTTTGACGCGGAATTTTTTGAAAAACCTCGCACACCTTGCCGCGCTGCCAAAGCATTGGGGTTATGCGCACTGAATAGCCGTAACCGTTGTCCATAGTCCACTCAAACGGTTTTGCCTGCGGAAGTCCGTAAACCGCAAGCAGAGTCATAATAACTCCGCCGTGCGTAATTATTATGCTTTCGGTCGTTCCTGTTTTCATAAGACCTTCAACTATGCTTTCAAACATGCGGCAGACGCGCCGTACAAAATCGGCGTTGCTCTCCCCTCTCGGCGGCTTTACGGAATTGTCGCCCGCAAGCCATTTCCGGAAGGTTTCGTCGTCCTTGAGCTCGTCGGCGGTTTTGCCCTCCCATTCGCCGAAATTGCATTCGCTGAGGTTTGAGATGACAAGCGGTTTTAAATCGGGATACAAAACTCGTGCGGTTTGCGTACACCTTTTAAGCGGACTTGTGAAAAGCGCCGCTCCGCCGGGATATGAACACTCAAAGTCAAGCTTTCTGAGCGCCGCCTTTCCTTTGTCGGAAAGTCCGGGATCGGTTGTGCCTATATATTTTCCGCCGAGGGTTTCGTCAATCGCGCCGTGGCGGATAAAATGAATTACATATGATTTCATAAAAACTCCGAAATAGGTTTACAAACTGTTTATTTTATAATATACTAAAAGTATAATATAAAACACCATTCATATTATACTATTAAATAATCCGAGGTGTCAAGCTATGAATAATGATTTTCCGAGAATAATCACATTTTTGCGCAAGGAGCGCGGACTTAGCCAAAAACAGGCGGCTGCCGATTTGGGAATTTCGCAGGCGCTGTTGTCACATTATGAAAAAGGGATACGTGAATGCGGTCTTGATTTTCTGATTAAGGCGGCGGATTATTACGACGTTACAACCGATTACATGCTTGGCAGAACTTTGCAGAGAACCAACTCTGCCGCCGTTTCGGAACAGTCGGGAGATGACAGTGACGGCGGAAAAATAAGCGGAAACATGATTAACCAAATAAACCGCAGGGTGATTGCAAATTCAACCTCCGTGGTGTTTGATTTGCTGGCGCAGATAGGCAGCAAAAAGCTGACAAACACCGTGAGCAATTACCTGATGTGTTCGGTTTACGAAACGTTCAGGATTATTTACAGCTCGGAGAAAACAAATTCTCAATCTCTTTTTTCGCTTGACAAAAACAAATTTCAATATGCCGCTTCGGCTTCGATGGCTCTTGATTTGATGCTCGCTGAGGATATTATTGAAGAGGAAAAAATCGCGCTTGCTTTATCTCCCGATATTTTATCCGCATATTTTGACAAATCGGCTTCTTCGCTGTTCAGCCTGATTCAGTTTTCCGAGCGAAACATACGCAACACCGTAAAAAAATAATAGGGTTCGGT
>DOUO01000018.1:0-3745 GCA_003520555.1 Oscillospiraceae bacterium | reverse complement strand
ACCGAACCCTGAATTTATTTATTATCCCTGAGTACCTTGTCTGCCGCAAGCATAATGCCGAGCTTGCCTGCGTGAAAATTAAGTCCGCCCTGAAGCCAAACGGCATAAGGCTCGCGCAGAGGCGCGTCGGCGGAAAGTTCAATTGACGAGCCGAGAGTAAACGCGCCCGCAGCCATGATAACCTTGCTTTCGTAACCGGGCATATCGGACGGCTCGGGAACAACAAAGCTGTCAACAGCCGAGCCGCTTTGGATTCCTCCGCAGAAGCTTACAAGCTTTTCGGCGCTGCCAAGCATAATTAACTGTATTATGTCTCCCCTGTTTTCATCATAACGCGGCGACGTGTTATATCCCAAAAGCTCAAACAGAGCCGAGGCGAAAACAGCGGTTTTCATTGCCTCGCCCGTTACATGAGGAGCGTGATACGCGCCCATGAAAAGTTCACGCGAGGTATTTAAGGTCGCGCCTATTTCCTTGCCTGTGCCGGGAGTTGTAAGGCGGTAGGAGCACATTTCAACCAAACGCGCTTTACCCGCAATGTAGCCGCCCGTGGGAGCAATGCCTCCGCCGGGATTTTTTATCAGCGAACCTGCCATTACATCAACGCCTACGGAAAGCGGTTCCACCCTTTCGGTAAATTCACCGTAGCAGTTGTCAAGCATGATAATTGATGATTTACACGCCGCCTTTGAAATATCGCAAATTTTCTTAATTTCACGATATGTCAGCGTGGGACGGGTGCTGTAGCCGCGCGAACGCTGAATATAAACCATCTTCGGCTGTTTTGTTTTGATGTCTTTTTTTATTTGTTCATAATCGGGAGTGCCGTCGGGCAAAAGATTTGTTATTTCAAAATTAATTCCGAAATCCTTGAGCGAACCCGGATAATTTCCCTCGAGTCCGATTGCGGAGCGTATTGTGTCGTAGGGCATACCTGTTACGCACAGAGCGGTGTCGCCGGGGCGGAGAATTCCGAAAAGCGCAACGGTGAGAGCGTGAGTACCGCTGACAAAATTATGGCGTACAAGCGCGTCCTCGGCGTCAAAAACATAGGCGTAAACCCTGTCAAGAGCGTCGCGTCCGTAATCATCGTAGCCGTAACCCGTTGAACCGCAGAAAAAGCTTTCGCGCACAGCGGCGTTTTGGAACGCTTTTATCATTTTTGTCTGATGGTATTCCTGGATTTGCTCAATTTCCGCAAGCTTAGGCGCGCAAAGCTCCATCGCTTTTTGCGCGGCTTCGGCAACACGCGGATCTATTTCAAAAAAATTCAAATTAATTCACCTTTAATTATAATATTCGCTCCAGCTTCCGTATTCGGTAAAGCCGAGTTTTTCATAAAACCTTTCGTTCGCGTTTTTCGCGCGGTGAAGGTAAACCGCCTTGCCGTCCGCGATAATGCGGTTGCCGATGTATTTGACAATTGCGGAGCCATAGCCGCTTTTACGGTATTCCGGGTCGCAGGCCACCGCTCCCAGCACCGCGCCGCTGTCGCTTTCAGCAACGGTCATCGCCACAGCCACAAGCCGTTTTCCTTCGCGCACGCCGTACATACGCATTGTTTTATGCCTGAGCTTGTGATTCACGTCAACGTAGAAATCGTCGAAGGACGGCGGACGGAAATTTTTGTCGGCGCAGCGTACAATCAGGTAATACGCGTCGCGGATTCCCGGTTCTACAATGACAATATTGCCGTCAGGTTCGTCAAACGGTTCGGTTTTGACAAGTATTGCGCCTGTTTGAGGCTTTTTACCGAAAAAATCGAGCTGAAATTCAGCGTCGCAGATTATTCCCGAAGCACCCGAAACACGCATGAAGGACGATATTTCCTCGAGATCGCTTTTGTCCGTAAGATACAGCACAAAAACCGAACCGTTGCGCGCGATTGCGCCCGTGTAATTGAGCGAGTGATCCATCACAAGCCAATAATCAACAAAAGCAAGCTCGGGCCTGTAGCTTCTGTACATTGAAATAATGCGGCACGCGAACGGATTGTCGGCTGACATCTGTTTGATTGAACCGACGAAGTCCGTTTTACGGTCAACCGAGATTATCATTGCAAAGCCTTCCTTCCGCGATATTTTGTGAAAGCTCCTTTGTCAAAGTTAAAATATCCTCGCAGTCGCTTTTTGAAGCCACACAGCTTGGAGAATGAAGATAGCGGCAGGCAAGCGAAATTGCCAGAGTGCGGACTCCTCCGCGGCTTTTGTGAATTGCGCCGGCGTCGTTGCCGCCCGCTACGGCGCGTTTATATTGCGCCTTCACGCCGAGCCTTTCAGCGGTTTCAAACGCGTAATCAACCATCCTTTGGTCGTAACGCGTGCGTCTGTCCATTACGGAAATAACCGCGCCGGCGCCGAGGCTGCAAACCTGCCCGGTTTCCTCAATTTCGGGAATATCGGCAGCGGTTGTGGTTTCAATAACCAAGGCAAATTCCGGGTTAAGGGTGTATGCCGCTGCCGTCGCGCCGTTAAGTCCTATTTCCTCCTGAACGACAAACGCGAAGTCCGTGTCGTACATTAAATCGCTTTTAATGAGATTTATCAGAACCAGACAGCCGAATCGGTCGTCAATTGCCTTTGATTGAATCATTGTGTCAGTCTGCGTGAATTCGGAGTCAAAATAAACGCTGTCGCCGTAGCTTACGTATTTAAGAGCTTCTTCCTTTGACGAAGCCCCGATATCTATGTACATATCCGAGTACTCGGGAATGGCGGAGCTTTGGTCGCCCTTGGTCAGATGTACGGGCTTTATGCCGATTACTCCGTTTACTTTACCTGCAACAAGCACGTTTTTGCCTAATACAACCCTGCGGTCGATGCCGCCGACCTCGTCAAACATAAGGTACCCGTCGGAGGTTATGTCAGTTATCATAAGTCCGACCTCATCCATGTGCGCCGAAAGCATAAGTCCGGCTTTTGCCCGGTTTTTACCTCGCTTATGTACCAAAACATTTCCCAGAGGGTCGATTTGTATTTCATCCGTATACGGGCGGATTTCGTCTAATATTATATTTCTTACGCTGTTTTCGTCGCCCGATATCGAGTTTGCAGCGCAGAGCTTTTTAAGCAGTGAAAGATCAGGCATCAAAAGCACCTCCGCTGAGAATATAGTCGGCAAGCAGCTTTGCGGTTGCCTCAACGTCGTCAAGTGAAATTACCTCGACGGCGGTATGCATATAGCGTTGCGGAATTGAAATCATAGCGGTTTTTACGCCTCCGCGCGTAATCGCTATGTGGTCGGCGTTTGTACCTGTCCTGCCCGAAATGGGCTCAAGCTGGTACTTTCTGCCGTCGGATTCGCAGATTGAAATAAGCTTGTTTGTCATCTTTTTGTTAAGTACCGGCGCGATTCCGATCATCGGTCCGCCCGAAAGCTCAATTTTTGAGTACTGACCGCTTACGTCGGGTTGGGACGCGAAGCTTACGTCAACCGCAATTGCTTCATCGGCATTTATTGCGTACGCTCCCGTTGCCGCGCCGGTGCCGTAGGTTTCCTCCTGCGAGGAAAGCAAGATTATTACCTTGTAATCAAGCTGTTTGTCCTTAAGCATTTCAGCGGTTTTTATAAGCGCCGCCGCCGAACAGCGGTTGTCAAGCGCCGGAGCGGTGATTCTGTTATTCAAAAGCATTCGTGGGTTTGATACGAAGCTCAGACTGTCGCCGGGCTTTATGAATTTTTTAACTTCATCAGCAGTCATACCGAAGTCAACCCAAACCTTTGAAACCGGAGTCGCCTTGTCCTC
>DOUO01000090.1 GCA_003520555.1 Oscillospiraceae bacterium | reverse complement strand
GCAGACAGGAGTCTTTAGATGAAAATATCGGTATTGGGCTGCGGCAGATGGGGCAGCTGCATCGCGTGGTATCTTGACAGGACAGGCCACGAGGTGCTTAGCTGCGGGCTTGAAACCGCGCCCGAGTTTATTGCGCTGAGGGATAACCGCAAAAACGATTACCTCAGCTTTCCCCCGTCAATTGAGGTTTCCTCTGACCTGAAATACGCGGTCGGCAGAGCCGAGGTGATTGTGATTTCAATTTCCTCGCAGTATTTAAGGTCGTATTTTGAGGATATTTCCAAAAACAACCTTGACGGAAAAATAATTGTGCTGTGCATGAAGGGCGTTGAAGCGTCCACCGGCAAGCGCTTAAGCGAGGTTGTGGGCGATTTTGTTGACCAAAGCAAAACGCCCGTTGCCGTTTGGGTGGGTCCCGGTCATCCGCAGGATTACGTGCGCGGAATTCCGAACTGCATGGTTATTGACAGCGAAAACCGCGAGGTTAAGGAAAAGCTTGTGAGCGAGTTTTCAAGCGAGCTTATCAGGTTTTACAAAGGCAGAGACCTTGTGGGAAGCGAAATCGGCGCGGCGGCAAAGAACGTTATCGGCATTGCCGCAGGCATTTTGGACGGCTTAGGCTACACCTCCCTTAAGGGAGCGCTGATGGCGCGCGGCACTCAGGAAATTTCGCGCCTGATTGAAGCCTTGGGCGGCAACAAAATGAGCGCGTTCGGGCTGTGTCACCTCGGAGATTACGAGGCAACGCTGTTTTCCCCGTGGAGCCACAACCGCAAATACGGCGAGTCGCTTGTAAAGGGCGACAAATTTCAAAAGCTTGCCGAGGGCGTTATGACTTCAAAGGCGCTTTACGGGCTGGGACAAAAGCACGGAGTTGATTTGCCGATTGTTGAGGCGATTTACAACGTGCTGTTTGAAAACTCGGATATTGACTTCGAGCTGAAAAAGCTGTTCAAGCGTTCCGTTAAGGATGAATTTTAATAGGCGGTAATTTTTAAATGGAAAATAATAACATAAATATTGAAACCAATGTTTCCGCGCCGGTGACGGTCGCGGAAATTGAGAAGAAAAGCAGGTTTGAGTACGTTGTCGTAAACCTTGTGTGCCTGTTCGTGTTTTTGGCGTTTGGCTACGTCGCGATTATGGGATTTTTCCAGACCAGCGTAATTGACCCCATGGCATACGACACCGAGGTGATTTTGTATAAAACCGACAACCTTGCGCTGAACATCTTTTTTACGGCGCTGTTTTTCGGATTTTTATTCCTGATGCGGCGGTTTTACGACTTCTTCGCGAAGCTGAACATCACGGCGCTTGAAATTATTTTGGCGCTTTACGTTGTGCTTCTCGGCTTGCTGTGGGTTTTTTCGGTAACGTCAATTCCCGCCGCGGACAGCCTGAACATTTTTGAAACCGCGTCGCTGGCGGCAAAAGACAATTTTTCGCCGCTGCACGACTTCACAAACTTTTACAACAAGGATTTTTACAGCGGTTATTCATATTTTAACTTTTATCCGTTCCAGCTTGGCTTTGTTTTTATTTGTGAAATCATTTACCGTATTTTCGGCACGGAAAGCTCGATGCCCGTTCAGGTTATCAACGTGCTTGCCACGGCCGCGGCGTATTTAGGCATTGCCGGAATCACGCGCCTTTTGTTCAGGAGAAAAAGCATTGAGTTTATGGCTGTTTTCCTGCTTGCGCTGTGCTTCCAGCCGATTTTGTTCTGCACCTTCGCCTACGGCAACATCATCGGAATGTGCCTTGGCGTTTGGGCGAGCTTCTTCCTTATTAAATACTTCCAAACCGACAATTGGAAGCTGCTTATTCCCTGCGGAATTCTGATTGTAATTTCGGTAATTGTTAAATTTAACAACATGATTTACGTTGCCGCGTTTATCATAATGCTGATTGTGTATACAATCAAAATGAAAAAATGGCAAAGCATTGCGTTCGCGCTTGCGATTGCCGTCGCTTCAACAGGCTCGATTCCGCTGATTATTACAAGCTACGAGGCGCGTTCGGGCGCAAAGCTTGCGGGCGGTATTTCCCAGGTGCTTTACCTTGATTTGGGTGTGCAGGATTCACCCTCCGCTCCGGGCTGGTTTTCGTTGACGGCGATGAACCTTTACCTTAAGCACGGCTTTGACGGCGACGCCGCCGACAGGGAAGCCCGGCAGGATATAGGAAGCAGAATGGAAGTGTTCGGTCAAAATCCTTCGTACATGTTTGACTTCTACAGCAAGAAAATCCTGAGCCAGTGGAACGAGCCGACGTACGAGAGCATTTGGGTAAGCAAGGTTAAGGCGCACGAAAAGGAAATCACCGGCGGCTTGGGCGAGATGGTTTACAACAAGAGCTTAGGACAGTTTCTGGAGCTGCATTTCGGTCTTTACATGAGGGTTGTTTTCCTGATGTTTGCCGTTGGCATTTACTTTTTGTTCATCAACAAAAAGACGAATATCCGCACCGTGCTGCTGCCGCTTGTGCTTATGGGCGGATTCGGGTATCACCTTTTGTTTGAAGCGAAGTCGCAGTATATACTGACCTACATTCCGCTGATGATTCCAACAGCCGCTTACGCGCTTAACCTGGTGCTTTTCGGCAATTATTCGGGTTTGAAAAAGGTTATTGACAAGATTAACGCAATCCCTTCGGGCGCGTTTAAATCCAAAAGTAAATAAGCAATTTAAAAACGGGCTGTCGCAGATCGAAAGATTTTGCGGCAGCTTTTTTGCGATTTTTACACCACTCAACTGATGGTTTGTTGCTTTTTTGGCGGAGAAGGACTACAATAACAGTGAAGGGAGGTCGTCACAATGGATCAAATGAAAATCGGACGCTTTATCGCCGAACGGCGTAAAGCAAATCATATGACGCAATTGCAGTTGGCGGAGCAGCTGCGCATCACTGACAGGGCGGTGTCCAAATGGGAAACAGGCAAGTCGCTGCCCGACGTCGCGCTGATGCCGGAGCTGTGCGCGCTGCTGGATATCACCGTCAACGATTTACTGAACGGGGAGGTTATCGTAATGGAGAACTACAAGGAAACATCCGAACGGCTGTTGATGGAAATGGCTCAGCAAAAGGAAACGACCGACAAAAAGCTGCTTTCGCTGGAAATCCTGATCGGCGTATTGGCGAGCATTATTTTATTCGGCGCCGTATTGGCGGCAAGCTTTATCAATATGCCTGCCTGGGCGCGCATTGTCCTGATACTCGCCGCTTTCATTCCGTTTATTGTCAGCATGGTCTTTGCCCTACGCATCGAGCAAACGGCGGGTTATTATGAATGCGCCGAATGCGGCAACTGCTATGTGCCGACCTTTAAAAGCGTACTGTGGGCGCCGCACATGGGACGTACCCGACGGATGAAATGTCCGCAATGCGGCAAAGTCTCATGGCAGAAAAAGGTTTTGTCAAAAAA
>DOUO01000082.1 GCA_003520555.1 Oscillospiraceae bacterium | reverse complement strand
GAGGGAAGGATTTTTTATCTAAAGGGAGCCTGTAACAGCGGCAGTTTCAAGCCGAAATTTAAAAACCGCGCACAATTTATGGCGGCGGCACTTGAAACAAAGCCTCCGATGTGGTATTATAAAACTACTTGTAACTAATTATCAGGAAAATGAGGTTGTTCTATGTCATCACGGAACGCAATAGGCGTGTTTGATTCCGGGCTGGGCGGACTGACGGCGGTAAAGGAATTTTTGCACGTTTTGCCGAACGAAAAAATTATTTACTTCGGCGACACCGGCAGAGTGCCGTACGGCACAAAAAGCCGCGACACAATTTTAAAATATTCGGTTCAGGACACAGACTTTCTTTTGAGCCACAACGTAAAAATGATTGTAGCCGCCTGCGGCACGGTGAGCTCGGTAGCGGGCAAAATGCTTGAGGAAAGACTGGAGGTTCCGTACACCGGAGTTGTTAATCCGACGGTTTTCACTTCGGTTAAGGTCACAAAAAACGGAAAAATAGGCGTTATTGGCACGCCGGCTACGGTTAACAGCCACAGCTACCGCGACCGCATCAAGAAGCTTAATCCCGATTTGCAGGTTTTTGAGCAGGCATGCCCCATGTTTGTTTCGCTGGTTGAAAACGGAATAATCAGCCGCGACGACCAAATTACGCGCCTGATTGTCAAAAGGTATCTTTCCGAGCTTAAGGAGACGGGAGTTGACACCCTGATTTTGGGCTGCACCCACTTCCCTCTGCTGAGAGAAGCTATCGGAGATTATATGGGCGAAGGAGTCAGGCTGATTGATTCAGGTTACGAAACCGCGGTGTACGCCGCAAAGGTTTTAAGAGAGCAAAACCTGCTTAACGACAACGAAACGCCCGAATCGCCGTCCTTCTACGTAAGCGACACTCCCGAGGGCTTTGAAAGCGTTGCCGGGCTGTTTTTGGGCAGAGATATGGAGCACAGCGTAACGCAAATTGACATTGAACAGTTTTGAGGAAGCTATGGATAAAAACGAACGCTACATGATTTCCATTGTAGGCGAGCAGACAATGGACGGCGAAACCGACCGTATTGAGGTGCTTACCGCAGGAAAATTCATGAAGAAAAACGACAAATATTACATAAATTACAAGGAATACGACGAGGAAAACCCAAACGATTACAGCGATAATCTGATAAAGGTTGACCGAAACGTTGTTACAATAAACCGGCGCGGCGCGCTTGGTTCTCAGCTTATGCTTGAAAAAGGCAGGCGTCACCAGTGCATTTACAGCACCATTGCAGGCGATATGAGCATAGGAGTATTTACAAGAACCTTCGAGAACAGGCTCAGCGAAAAGGGCGGTACGCTTGAGGTGAGTTACACCCTTGATTTCAACACCGACCTGGTGAGCGAAAACAGGTTTATTATAAGCATTGAAGAAAAACAAAATATGTGAGGTTAGAACAATGGATGTATACGCATTGGCGGTAGCAAAGCTTAAGGAAGCAATTACACAGGCAATTAACAAGGCGATTTTGGACGGCGCGCTGGCTGAGGCGCAGTTGCCTTCATTTATAATAGAAACCCCCGCCGACCAAAGTCACGGCAATTTTGCCACAAACGCCGCCATGGCAGGCGCAAAGGCGTTCAGAATGCCGCCGTTTAAAATCGCGCAGGCAATTACCGAGCGTTTAAGCCTTGAAGGTACAATGTGCGAACGCTTTGAAATTGCGGGACCCGGTTTCATAAACTTCTTTTTGGGAGATTCGTTTTACACAAATGTAATTAAAGAGATTTCCGCCGATCCCGAGGGCTACGGACAGTCGGACTTCGGCAAGGGCGAAAGGGTTATGGTTGAGTTTGTTTCGGCAAACCCCACAGGTCCCATGCACATGGGCAACGCCCGCGGCGGAGCTTTGGGCGACTGTCTTGCGGCGGTACTCAACAAGGCAGGCTACAGCGCGTACCGTGAGTTTTACGTTAACGACGCCGGCAACCAGATTGAAAAATTCGGCTGTTCGCTTGAGGCGCGTTATTTGCAGATTTTCAAGGGCGATGAAATCGAATTTCCCGAGGACGGATACCAAGGCGCGGACATCACCGAGCTTGCAAAGGAATACGCCGATATAAACGGCGACGCGCTTGTGAACGCTTCCGCGGAGGAAAGAAAAAAGGCGCTTGTGGACTATGCCCTTCCCAAAAACATAAAAAAGATGCAGGACGACATGGCGACCTACAGGATATTCTACGACAAGTGGTTCTTTGAAAGCGAGCTTCACAAAAGCGGCGCGGTTAAGGAGGTTGTTGACCTGCTGACCGAAAAGGGACTGACCTACGAAAAAGAGGGCGCGGTTTGGTACAAAAACAAGGAAGTGCTGACAAGCCTGCTTTTAAGAGAGGGCAAAACCCAACAGTACATTGACAGCCTTGAGCTTAAGGACGACGTGCTTATTCGTCAAAACGGCAATCCCACTTACTTTACGGCGGACATTGCTTACCATAAGAATAAATTTGACCGCGGATTTGAAACCCTGATTGACATTTGGGGAGCAGACCACCACGGCCACGTTATGAGAATGAAGGGCGCGATGAACGCGATCGGATATGACGGCAGCCGCCTGAACGTCGTGCTTATGCAGCTTGTAAAGCTTGTAAGAAACGGCGAGCTTGTAAAGATGAGCAAGCGCACCGGCAAGGCGATTCAGCTGCGCGATTTGCTTGAGGAAGTACCCGTTGACAGCGCAAGATTTTTGTTCAACACTCGTGAGGCAAACACACAGATGGATTTTGACCTCGATTTGGCCGTAAGCCGGGACAACCAAAATCCCGTGTACTATGTTCAGTACGCTCACGCGCGGATTTGCAGTATTTTCAAGGCGCTTGCCGCCGACGGAATAACTCCGCGTGAATGTACGGACGCCGAGCTTTCGCTGCTTACGGCTGATGAGGAACGCGAGCTTATAGGTCACCTGGCGCTGTACACAAACGAAATCATCAGCGCCGCGAAGGATTATGACCCGACAAAAATTACGCGCTACGTCACAAAGCTTGCGACGCTGTTCCACAAATTCTACAACGCCTGCCGCGTAAAGGGCGTTGACGAGGGCTTGATGCAGGCAAGGCTCGCGCTTTGCGGCTGTGTGCGTTCGGTAATTAAAAACGTGCTTACAATGTTCAGCATCAACTGCCCCGAAAGCATGTAACAAAGCTAAGGCGGCTGAGTAAAATTAAATAAGCATAAGTCAGGGTTCGGTCAAGGCCGAGCCCTGTTTTTCATATAAGATTTTAATACTAATACCTAATAAAAAGTAGCCAATCTTTGCGGTCTATTTTCCGCAATACTGCGTTGTCGTCCTTGCAAGG